>JBBSIY010000032.1:0-16873 GCA_038257785.1 Lysobacterales bacterium | reverse complement strand
CGACCGGGCCGAGCGTTGCATAGCCCAGCGCGGACGACAGGCCAATCGCAACGCCACAGGCCGCTGACGTGCCCACAGCGCGAACCGGCGTCATGCCTAACCACACCAGCAGCGGCACGGTCATGCTGCCACCACCGATACCAACCACCGCTGATAAACCACCTATCAGCAGACCAGCGAACGTCATGCCTGGCCCAACGGGCGGCTTGGTGAACAGCACGTCGCTTCGCGGCGATCCGAAGGTGAGCTGTACGGCCGCAAGCAAACAGAAAATCGCCACGGCATAGCGCAGCGTTTGCCCCTCAAGCTGATTGGCGACACCGGCACCCAGAACGCCGCCGATCAGCAAACCCGGCACAAGCCAGCGCACGCTCGGCCATTGCACGCTGCCGCGCTTGTGGTGGGCGCGCGCTGACGACACACTGGTCAGCACGATTGACGCCAGCGACGTCGCGAGCGCCACATGCATCACGCTGCTCGCCGGCACGCCGTGGCTAGGCAGCAGATACACCAGCGCCGCCACGATGACGAGGCCGCCACCCACGCCCAGTAGACCCGCCAGCAGGCCGGCGCTCGCGCCTAGCAGCAGGTAGGCCAGCACCGCGGTCATCGGAGCACTCCGATCAAATACGCCCCGAGAGAGTCCGCCCCAATCAGATTCGGCCTCGTCTGTTTCACCGAAACAAACGGCGTCAGCCGATACACTGCATGCATGCGAATACCTCTTTTACTATGCGTGTTGAGCTTGCCACTGCTTGGTCAAGCCGTCGATTCGGTCGCCCTGCAGGCGCAGCGCGGACCGTTTCGCGCCGCGTTGGAAGGCATCGAACGCGGCAAGCCGCTCGATGCCACGCTGCGCCAGACCTTTGCCGATCACCCACTGCTGCCTTGGCTGGAGTATGCCGAACTCAAGCGCGACCTAGCGAAAGCGAGCGACGCAAAGGTCACTGCGTTTCGGCAGCGCTATGCCGATGTCGGCTTCAGCGAGCCGCTGCGCAAGCTGTGGCTGCGCGAGCTGGCGAAGCGGCGCGATTGGGCCAACTTCCAGCGCCACTATCGAGCCGAAGTCGACATCGATGACGACCTGCGCTGCCAGCACTTCAATGCGCAGCTGGCAACGGTCACGCCAGACGCCGCATTGATCAACGCCATCGCCGAGTTCTGGCAAGAGGGCGTGTCGCGCCCTCCGGTTTGCGACGCTGCCTTCGCCGTTTTAGACAAGCGCGGCGGGATAAGCGATGCGCTGCGCTGGCAGCGTATAGAGTCGGCGGCAGAAAGCGGCAACGCAAGCCTGATGCGCTTCGTCGCGCGCGGGCTGCCGGCAGCAGAAAAAGCGCTAGCCGAACAGTACGCCGCCTATCTTGATGCGCCATCGAAAAAAGCAGCGACCTGGCCGCGCGACGCGCGCAGTCGGCAGATCGCTGCGTTCGGTGCAACGCGGCTAGCTAAAAGCAATCCCGCCGCCAGCGAGCAGCTGCTGACCGACCTTTCGCCACTGGGCCTCTCGGTTGATCAACAGGGCAGCGTGCGCAATCAAGCCGCGCTGTGGACCGCGGCGTCATATCTACCAGAAACCGCGCGGCGCATGGCGGCGGTTCCGGCGAGCGCGTTTGATGATCGCCTGCACGAGTGGCGCGCGCGTGAGGCGATGGCGCGTGGCGCGTGGGCCGAAGCGTTGAGCGCGATCAAGGCGATGCCCGATACGCTGCAGGCCGATCCACGCTGGCGCTACTTGAACGCCCGCATGCACGAGCTGACGAGACAGGCAGCCGTCGCAAAACCGTTGTTTGCGAGCCTCGCGACTCAAGCGAACTACCACGGCTTTCTTGCCGCCGATCGCGCCGGACTGCCGTATGCGCTTTGCCCGCAGGAGGTTGACGCCAAGGCTCCGCAGCGCGCCATGGTTGAACGCCTGCCCGCATTGACGCGCGCGCTGGAGCTCAACGCGCTGGATAGGCGCAGCTGGGCCGAAGTCGAGTGGAAGCAGCTGCTCGCTGGGCTTGATGCCGATAGTCGCAGGCAGGCGGTCGATATCGTTGTGGAGGCGGGATGGAAGGACCGAGCGGTGTTTGCGATGGCGAACGCCGAAGATCAGCGCTACTACACGCTGCGCTTTCCGTTCGCGCAACGACAAACTCTGCGTCGTGACGCACGCAAACACGGCTTGGATGAAGCCTGGGTCGCCGCGCTTATCCGCGCCGAGAGCGCGTGGCAGTCGCACGCTCGCTCGCATGCCGATGCGCGTGGTCTGATGCAGCTGCTGCCCTCGACAGGCGCGGCCACTGCGAAGGCCAACGGACTGCCTTGGAACGGCGGCGACACGCTGTACAGCCCGCGCGCCAACATCGCGCTCGGTACCGCCTATCTAGCCGCCATGCTGACCCGTCATAACGGCCAGCCGTATCTCGCCACTGCCGCTTACAACGCAGGTCCGGCACCCATTGGCCGCTGGCTGACACAGCGCGCGAATTTTGATGTTGATCTCTGGGTTGAGACAATTCCCTACCGCGAAACCCGCGAATACGTCGGCCGCATCATGGCCTTCAGCGTGGTCTACGATTGGCGGCTGAACGGCAAAGCCGTACCGCTCTCGGCCCGCATGCGCGGACTGACTGCGCCGCGCCAAGCCTTCGTCTGTCCCGCCTCCACCATTACGACACCCGTATCCCCATGAGCAAGCCCCATATCGTTGTCCTCGGTGGCACCGGCTTTGTCGGTAGTCACCTCGTCCCTGCCCTAGCGCGCAGCGGTTGGCGGGTGACCGTCGCGAGCCGTAACGCCGAACGGCTGCGCGATCTAGCCGTAGTTCCCGACGTGCGCGTATGCAGCGTCGATGCCTATGACCGCACCGCGCTGGCCAATCTGTTGAAGGGCGCTGACGCGGCCATCAATCTCGTCGGCATACTCAACGAGCGCGGCTTTAAGGGCGCTGGATTTCGGCGCGCACATGTCGACCTCACCGGCATTCTGATCGGCGCATGCAAAGACGCCGGCGTGCCACGTCTACTGCAAATGAGCTCACTGAATGCCGGCCGTGGCGATAGTTACTACCTGACCACCCGCGGCGAAGCCGAGCAGCGGGTTCGCGCCTCTGACTTGGCGTGGACGATCTTCCAGCCCTCGGTGATTTTTGGCCCGGGTGACGGCTTGTTTTTCCGCTTCGCCCAGCTGCTTGCGTTGGCACCCGTGCTGCCGCTGGCGCGCGCCGAAGCCAAGTTTGCGCCGGTCTATGTTGGTGACGTTGTCGCTGCATTTTTGCGCGCGCTCGAGGATCCTGCCAGCATCGGCCAGACCTATGAAATCTACGGCCCGGAGGTGCTCACCCTGCGCGAGATAGTCGCCTACACCGCGCGGCATCGAGGTCTCAAGCGCGGCATCGTTGGACTGCCCAAGGTGCTCGGCCGACTGCAGGCGGCGGTGTTTGATTTCGTGCCCGGCAAGCCCTTCTCCACCGACAACTGGAAGTCCCTGCAGATCGATTCGGTGGGCGGTATCGACGGCCTATTTCGACTCGGCGTCGATAAGACCCGTATCGATAGCGTGATGCCCACCCTACTCGGCGCCAGTGCGCATCAGGCGCGGCTTGATCGCTGTCGCGCCCTGCGCTGATCGCGTGATCGTAAGTCACCGATGAAGCGCTATCTCGTTGGCGGTGCCGTGCGCGATCGCCTGCTAGGTCTAGCGCCCGGCGACAATGACTGGGTGGTGGTCGGCTCGACGCCTGAGGAGATGCTAGCGGGCGGCTACCAGCCTGTCGGTCGCGACTTTCCTGTCTTCCTGCATCCGCAAACAAAAGAAGAACACGCGCTGGCGCGCAGCGAGCGCAAAAGCGCACCCGGCTATCGCGGGTTTGTCGTACATGCCGCGCCCGACGTGACGCTAGAAGACGACCTGCGCCGCCGCGACTTCACCATGAATGCCATCGCGCAGGACGCGGACGGCACGCTGGTTGATCCATTCAACGGCTGTGCGGACATCAGCAAGCGCGTGCTGCGCCACGTCTCGCCGGCCTTCAGTGAAGATCCGGTGCGCATCCTGCGCGGCGCGCGCCTGCTCGCGCGGTTCGCGCCGCTTGGGTTCGCGGCCGCAGACGACACCTTGGCGCTGATGCGCGGCATGGTCGAAGCTGGCGAAGTCGATCATCTGGTCGCCGAGCGTGTCTGGCAGGAGCTTAGCCGTGGTCTTGCCGAAGCGCAGCCTTCGGCGATGCTCGCGCTGCTGCGAGACTGCGGCGCGCTGGCGCGCTTGTTGCCCGAAGTCGATGCGCTGTTCGGCGTTCCGCAGCGCGCTGAATACCATCCAGAGATCGACACCGGCATCCATATCGGCATGGTGCTCGACATGTGCGCGCGGCTTGCACCCGGCGACCCGCTGATCGCATTCGCCGGCCTGACGCATGATCTCGGCAAGGCACTCACGCCGCAGCATGAGCTGCCTAAACACATCGCGCACGAAGAGCGCGGTCTGACGCCACTATCCGCGCTGTGCGCGCGACTGAAAGTGCCGACGGAGTTCGAGGCGCTGGCGCGCATCGCCTGTCGCGAACACCTCAACGTGCATCGCTTCGACGAACTGCGCGACGCCAGCGTGCTCAGCCTCATCGAACGCTGCGACGGCTTTCGCCAGCCGCAGCGCATCGCTCAGCTTGGACTGGTTTGCGAAGCCGACAAACGCGGCCGGCTCGGCCTCAGCGAAGCCGCTTATCCGCAACGCGCCGCGCTAAATATCGCTCATCAAGCCGCCCTCTCGATCTATGCCCGCGATCTTGATTTGACCGGCGTCAGCGGCACGCAAGTAGGCGAGCGTTTGCGCAGCGCCCGAATTGATGCAATCAAGCAATCACGGATCAAATAACGCGTCGCCCGGATGCAGCGCAGCGAGATCCGAGGCTCGCTGCCGCATGAAAAGCAGAAGCGCTCAACGCAAAGACGCAAAGGGACTTCAGAGCGAAATGCGCGGCACGATGAGAGCCGCTTCGGCCGCCGCTCTCCTTTGCGCCCTTTGCGCCCTTTGCGCCCTTTGCGCCCTTTGCGCCCTTTGCGCCCTTTGCGTCTTTGCGTTGAACGCCCTCACGATCTTGCCTTGCTTCAAGCAATACCTCTCGAATATCGAATAGTCCGACTCTTGCGCCCACGCACCTAGCGACCTCGCTATTTTTCCGGCAGCGCGCGCTGTGCTTTGATGAGCTGCCATGCGCTCCAGCCAAATACCGCTGAAAGGCCGATGCCGGCGAAGAACACGGCCTGCGTGCCGAACACGCTCAGGCCTTTGTAGACCCACGCAAAGGTGAGGTCGCTGGCGCGATACACGGCGGTGTCGATGGTCGCTTTGGCCTTGTAGCGGGCTTCTTTGCTGACGCGCGTGTAAATGGTTTCGCGTGCCGGTTTTGATAGCGAGAACTCGCTGGCGCGGGTAATGACCTGCACGACCGCGACCAGCATAGGCAGTGGCGACGCTGCCAGCACGCAGTAGCCGATCAAGATGGCCGCAGGCGGCAGCAGCAGCAGCGGCGCGATGCCATAGCGCGTCAGCAGCTGACGCGTCAGCAGCACCTGAATCGCCAGCACTAGCCAGTTGATGTAGCGATCGAGCCGCGCGAAAAACTGCGTCGCGATACCGGCATCGGCCTGCGCCAGCTCACGCGCGATGGCAACCTGCTGGTTGTACAGCAGGGTGCCGACGCCGACGCCGAAAAACAGCACCATGGCCATTGCACGCAGCACGGGATCGGTGGCGATTAAGCGGAACGAAGCAAGCGCGCTGCCGCCCATGGCAACGTCATCACCACGTCCACCGCGCGCGATTTCGCGGCGCTTGGCGGCCGGGGCAAGGGCAAGATTGCAGACTAGACATACGGCGAGAAAGCCCGCCGAGATGAGCAGCATGTTGGCGACGCCTAAGCTGCCCACGAGCTGCGCCGTGATCTCAGGACCGAGCAGGCCGCCTAAGGTGCCGCCAGCGCCGATGTAGCCATACAGTCGCTTCGCATCGACATCGGCAAAGATATCCGACATGTAGCTCCAGAACACCGACACCGCAAACATGTTGAACACCGCAACCCATATGAAAAACAGCGACCCGCGACCGGCGAATCCGCTGTCGAATGCAACGTAGAACGCAAACAAACATGCAATGAAAATTGCGTACACCGCCGGCAGGAATACCCGACGCGGGAATCGACTCACCAAGGCGCCATAGAACGGCTGCAGCGCCAGCATGCAAAGAAAGGTGCCGGTGTACAAAAACTGCAGGGTGAAGTCGCCGATATCCCAACCGCGTGCGGCCGCCCACTCGATCATCGCCGGTGGAAACACCGCCGCCGCGTCGCTGCTCGCACCCATCGCATCGCGCACCGGGCGCAGCACGTAGTACGCAGTGAGCAGGCAAAAAAAGTAGGTGAAACTCCAGAACAGCGCGAGTCGCTCGTCCGGTCGAACGAGAGTGCGCGGGTTCCAGCCAGACGGGCTCGTCACAGCAGCGTTAGCAGTCATCCGTGGAATACGGCGTTTAACATCGGGCCGCGAGGATACCAAGGGCGCATCTAAGTCGCGCAATCGGGGGGTATAGATTGACGTTCTGACAACGGGCGAGAGTGTTTACTCTAAGCTCTTGGGGTTAGCCTCGCGGTCCAGCTTCCAAGCTGTGCCTCTGATGCGCTGGCGAGAACGTCGCGCCGCTCAAACCTTTCACTGCCGCAAGGACGCCCCCTTCGCGTGTTTGACTACATCATCATTGGTGCCGGCTCTGCCGGCTGCGTGCTCGCCAACCGGCTCAGTGCCGACCCTGCCATCAAGGTGCTGCTGTTAGAAGCTGGCCCGCGGGATTGGAATCCGCTGATCCATATGCCGGCAGGCATTGCCAAGCTGGTCGGGCAGAAGGGCGTCAACTGGGACTACAGCACCGAACCTGAGCCGCAGCTTGGAAATCGGCGGCTGTGGTGGCCGCGCGGCAAGGTGCTGGGTGGATCAAGCTCGATCAACGCGATGTGCTACATCCGCGGCATTGCCGACGACTATGACGACTGGTCGGCGAACGGTGCCAGCGGCTGGGATTGGAATACCGTGCTGCCGTATTTCCGTCGCGCCGAAGGCAACACGCGCGGCGCGAATGAATGGCATGGCGGCGATGGGCCGCTCGGGGTCGCCGATCTCCGCTATACCAATCCGCTTTCCAGCGTCTTTCTTGAAGCAGCCAAGCAGTCCGGCTACCCGCTCAACGCAGACTTCAACGGCGCGCAGCAGGAGGGCGTCGGCTTTTATCAGGTCACACAGCGCAACGGCGCGCGCTGCTCAGCGGCAGCGGGGTACCTAAGCCCAGTGCGCAAGCGCAGCAACTTGACCGTCATCACCGGCGCACGGGTGTCGCGCGTGGTCGTTGAAAAAGGGCGCGCCAACGCGGTGGTGTATCAGTCAGGCGGCAAGGCGTTCTGTCAGCGGGCCTCGCGCGAAATTGTTTTAAGCGGTGGTGCTTTGAACTCGCCGCAGCTGCTGATGCTTTCAGGTGTCGGGCCGGCCGACCATCTGCGCCAGCACGGCATCGCCGTCAACGCGGATCTGCCGGGCGTCGGCCACAATCTGCAAGATCACCTTGATACCTGCACCATCAATAGCAGTAAGCAGGCAATCACCTATGACCGCACCAACGATCTGCTGATCGGGCTTCAGTACTTTCTGTTTCGCCAAGGCCCGGGCACTTCAAACGTGGCCGAAACCGGCGGCTTTATTCGCTCGCAATTTGCGACCGATGCGCGGCCCGATATCCAGCTGCACTTTGTGCCGGCGCTGCTCGATGACCACGGCCGCAACAAGCTTCCCGGCTGCGGTTACACCCTGCACGCTTGCACTCTGCGGCCGCGCAGTCGCGGTCACCTGGCCTTGGCGTCAAACAACCCGGACGACAAGGTGCGGATCTTCGCCAACTACTTAAGCGACGCGGACGGCTACGATCTCAAGCTGATGATCGAAGGCGTCAAGCTGAGCCGCGACATCTTGGCGCAGGCCGCATTCAAACCGTACAACGCCGGCGAGCTGTTTCCGGGCGATGCAGCGCGCTCGGACGCCGACATCGAAGCGTTCTGCCGCGCCAAAGCGGAAACCATCTATCACCCAGTGGGCACCTGCCGCATGGGCACCGATGAGCAAGCCGTCGTCGATCCGCAGCTGCGCGTGCGCGGCATCGAAGGCTTGCGCGTGGTCGATGCCTCAGTGATGCCGAGCCTGATAGGCGGCAACACCAATGCCCCGACCATGATGATTGCCGAACGTGCGGCGGATCTGATTCTCGGCAAGGCGAGCGTCTCCGCCGCCACGGCTGCGCGCGCAGCCGCCTGAGAAACAATCGGTAGCCAATCGCAGAATTCAAGCCACGAACCCCGCATCCAAAACAACTCAGCGATCAAGCACCGGCGGCAGCGGACAGTGCAGACACGCGCACACCGTGCGCAACAGCTCGGCTTCGGCCACGTTCAAACGACCATCGTGACCCGTGGTCAACACCAAACCCTCAACCAGCAGCTGCTTGCCCATCGGCTGCACCGCGTCCAACTGGGTCAGCGCAGCGTCCATGGCTGCTAGCCAATTGGCGGGCGGGGTATAGCTCAGCGCAGCCGCCGGCAGCACATGGCCGACACCGGCTGCAAACGCCTGCTGCGCGAGTTGCGAGCTTTCGTGGCCATGCTGGGCGAGCACCGAGAACAGATCGCGCAGCGCGTCGGCGCTGGCGGTCAACTTGCGTTTGCCGCTCAGGGGATAGCGCGAAGGATCAAGCGCCTCGATCACCTGACGCCGAATCAAGCGCGCTAAACAATACTCAAACAAACCGACGTTGCCATCGATGTGAATCAGCACCTCGCTGCACGCTACGAATTTCTCTAGCTCAGGCCTCGGACGCCGCCGCAGCGCCGGAAAGGCCATCGCGGCTAAGGGCAATCGCAACCCCGGATGCAGCTCAACAGCCGCTGCCGCCAGTGCATCCGCACGACCGCCCACTGCGGCGCCCAGCGCGTTGATGACTTCGCCCAGCTGGCGCTGCCGCAATCCTTCATCGGCGTCGAACAGCAGCGCCAGCACCAGTGCGATCGCACCGTCATGCGAATGCGCGGCCGTGTTGAGCAAGGTGGGAATCGCATCGTGCAAACGGGCCGCATGCCTGTAGTCATCCGACGCCGGATGCGCGATCTGATCAATCACACCGCGCAGCGAAACGCTGCTTTGCTCGCTGGCCAGCGGCAGCGGTGGCGGCGCGGGCTGCTCGCCGCCGAATCCCATTGCGAGATCCTCAGCCAGACCAGACGGCGGCGAGTTGCGATAGCGCGTTTTAACTTCTGCCAACGCTTTGGCGTCGAACTGCGGCTCCAGGGCTTGGATGCGCGCCAGCATCGGCGGATGCGTGGCCATCAAGGCGGAATAGCCCACGCCGTCGCCAAACAGCATGTGGCTAACTTCCTCGGTATCGGCAGCCGCCAGTTTCGACCCTTCGCCAATGCCCGCGATCTTCTTCAGTGCGCCCGCTAGCCCTTCCGTCTGACGCGTGAACTGCACCGCCGAGGCGTCGGCCAAATATTCGCGCTGACGCGAAACGCCGGCTTTGATCAGTCGCCCGAAAAACAGCCCGACATAGCCAATGATGACCAGCGACAGCGCAATCGCCAGCACCGCCGCAACGCCTTTTGAATCGCGCCCGCCACGCGTGTGCATCAGGACTTTGCGGCCCGCAATGCCGAGCACGAGGATGCCGAAAAGCACACCCATCAAACGGATGTTGAGTCGCATATCACCGTTCATCACGTGACTGAACTCATGCGCGATAACGCCTTGCAGCTCGGCGCGATTGAGCTTCTCCAGCGCGCCACGGGTGACCGCGACGGCCGCGTCGTTCGGCGAATAGCCAGCGGCAAAGGCGTTGATGGCAGCCTCATTCTCGAGCACAAATATCGCCGGTACCGGCACGCAGGAGGCGATGGCAATTTCTTCCACCACGTTGCGCAACCGGCGCAGGTGCACATCGGTTGTTTGATCCGGTACGGGAACACCACCAAGCTGTCGCGCGACGGCAGCTCCGCCATCGCGCAACGAAGCAATACGCACGAGCGACGCGACGGCAATAACGGCGACCGTCAACACCGCCGCCGCCACAACGATGCCAATGTTGTGACTGATATACGCAAACAGACCACCCGCCGCCTCAACCTGCTCGGGTGCAGAAGCACCTAGTGCCACCACGACGACCGCCGTTACCGCCGCGACGATGGCAACCACGGCAAGCCCGAACAGCAGCAGCAGTCGCCTACTGCTGCGCCGTGCCAACTCTTGGCGTTCGAAAAAGTTCATGCGCGTTGGCTAGTCAAGCGACGCAACAGCTTAGAACTGCACCTTCGGCGCTTCGCGCTTCTGTGCTTCGTCCGCACCTATTTCAAGCAGCGCGGCTGGCACAAAGTTGAACATCCCGGCCACGATATTGGTTGGGAATACCTCACGCCGATTGTTGTAGGTCATCACCTGATCATTGAACGCCTGCCGCGCGAAGGCAACCTTGTTCTCAGTCGTCGTCAGTTCTTCGCTAAGCTGCATCATGTTCTGGTTGGCTTTCAGATCTGGATAGCCTTCCGACAGCGCAAACAAACGGCCCAAGGTTTGCCCAAGCGCGTTCTCAGCGCCGCTAAGCTTCTGCATAGCCGCGGCATCGCCTGGATTGGCAGATGCAGCCTGCTGCGCAGTGACCGCGCCGTTGCGCGCGTTGATGACGGCTTCTAGCGTCTCGCGCTCATGCGCCATGTACTGCTTGGCGATGGCGACAAGGTTGGGAATAAGATCGTGTCGGCGGTTGAGCTGAACATCGATTTGCGCAAACGCATTCTTGAACCCGTTGCGCGCAGTGACGAGGCCGTTGTACATGCCAATCAGCCACACGCCGATGGCGACAACGATGGCAACAAAAATCAAGAAACTAATCATTGCGAACTCTCCAAGTAGGGCGGACCGCACACAGCCGGCGCGTTAGAATACGGCAGCCTTCCCGCTGGAACCTTGTCTGGCCGTGTTTTATAGATGCTGCGTTAGCCTAATTGTGACCATGCTGTTGGCCTCGCCCGCAGGCGCAGCTGACTCAACCGGCACGCCATTGTTGAAAAGCAAGCCACTTGCGACACGTCAAGCGGATGCCGCTGTGCTTCGAATCGAAGGTCTCAGCCAGCGAATGATTGATGATGCCGGTGTGGTTGGCTTGGCGATCGCTATCGTCCATGACGGCAGCGTGCTAACCGAGCGCGGCTTCGGCGTGACCGAGGTGGGTTCGACTCAAGCTGTCGATGCTGACACGGTCTTCCGTCTGGCGTCGCTGTCGAAAACATTCGCCAGCGCACTTACCGCGCAACTGGTTGCCGAGGGCTCGATGCGCTGGGACAGCCGGATAGCAGCACAGCTTCCTGCGCTGAAGCTGCACGACATCCATGCCGCTGAAAAGCTTACCGTGCTGGACATTCTCAGCCATCGCGTCGGCCTGCCCTACACCACCTACGACCGTGATCTAGAGGCAAACGAACCCTATCCGTTGCTGGTCGCCAAGCTTGGCAACGCGCCTGCAACCTGTGCGCCCGGGGACTGCTACGCCTATCAGAACATCGCCTTCAGCCTGATTGGCGACATGGTGTTTGCGGTGACGGGCGACTTCTACAGCTATCAAGTCGAACGCCGACTTTTTCATCCGCTCGGCATGTACACCGCGACGTTTGGGCGCGATGCATTGGAGGCGAGCGCGAGCTGGGCACGACCGCATGTGCGTCGCAAAGGCCGCTGGACAGGAGTACGACCGCAAGAGACTTACTACCGAATTCCGCCGGCGGCGGGAGTCAACGCCAGCGCGCGCGATTTGAGCCAATGGCTATTGGCGCAACTGGGTGATCGTCCCGACGTGCTCACAGCGGACATGCTGGCGACGATGCATTCGGGACAAGTCGATACGCCGGGTGAAGTACGCGGCAACGGCTGGCGCGGCGAGCGCATTACCAACGCGCAGTACGGCATCGGCTGGCGGGTTTTCGACTATGCCGGTGAACGGCTCGCGTTTCACGCCGGTGCGGTGCAGGGCTATCGGACAATGATGGGAATCCTGCCAGACAAGCGCTTTGGCATTGTGCTGATGTGGAACTGTGAGAGCGTTGCACCTAGCGGGCTACTGGCGACCGCGCTCGACGAAGCGCTGGGGCTACCGTCACGCGACTGGACCGGGCTGGATCAAGCACCGCGTAGGCGAACCAGCAAGCGATAGCCGCCGAAGCCGGCTTGCCCTGGCCGGATGCGAGCTTGCCGCTTTGATCCGGAAGTAGCTACAGCTTAAAGCGAACAGAGCGGCTGATTACGCTGCTGCTGTGCCAATCAGTCGGCTTCCGATGCACGCTTCATTGCTCGCTTGCGACTTGACTGGACCAAGCGCTAACTGCGATGAACCGTTGCGCAGTGGCTAAGGTCGCATGCAATCCGAAGACATTGGCGACCCATCGCTCTGAAAGACGCTCCCTCCCCGTCTGGGCAGCGGGGAGAGAGTTCACACTAGCAAACCGGCATTGCGCCTTGTTGCTATTAGATCGACGGCATCGGTGCTGCAGGAACTGGAGGGGCGGCTTTCTTGGCTGCCTTCTTCTTTGGTGCAGCTTTCTTAGGCGCAGCTTTCTTAGGCGCAGCTTTCTTCGGGGCAGCGGCTTTCTTGGCCGGAGCCTTCTTGGCCGGAGCCTTTTTAGCAGGCGCCTTCTTAGCTGCCGGCTTCTTAGCCGCGGCCTTCTTCGCTGCTGGCTTTTTGGCCGCAACTTTCTTGGCTACTGCCTTCTTCGCCGCCGGCTTCTTAGCCGCAACTTTCTTGGCTACTGCCTTTTTCGCTGCCGGCTTCTTGGCGGCAACTTTCTTCACTGCTGCCTTTTTAGCGGCTGGCTTTTTTGCCGCAGCTTTCTTGGCCGCAGGCTTGGTGGCTTTCTTCGGTGCGGCTTTTTTTGCCGCTGGTTTTGCTGCTGCTTTCTTTGTGGCCTTTGGTCGTTAAACTCCCTAGTTAGTATTGCGGGAACAGCGGTTGCCCAGAGCACGATGCCAACGGCATCGGATACGAAAACGCCCTCGTCGCTACAGCAACGAGGGCGTCGTATGAGTGATCGTCGCGCGCAAATTTGTGCGTCGACGACGAAGCGAAAATCGGGAGAGGGAGGAAGAGAGAGCACCGATCCACCGGGGTGGAGTGCTTCGCGGAAGTGTCGCCGCGTGAGGTGCTGTCATCGACTCCGTAATTGCTCACCGTGTCCCGCGTGTTGATCAGTTCGGCGAACGCTAATCACGCGTAATCACACTGTCAACAAGTGCGCGAAGAAAAACGTGCGCTGCCGTTCATCACAACGCCGACATCGACCTTGAGAAAAAGCTCCACGCGGGCACACGCTGCAACAGATAGATGCAAAGAAGAAAAAGTAAGAAGCTCTGCAAGCCGCATTTATAAAGGCTTCGCGCGCATTTTTGATATCGCCGTTTCGAATTGCCTTACGCAAACGTGCGCAGGAAATTTGTCGGCAAAAAAAAAAACGGAACGGCGAAAAATATTTGTTGCGCACGCGCGAACAGAGGAAGTTTTTTGCACCGCACATGCACAACTGCGCAGAGTTTGTTCTCGCTATGCGCGCAATAACCAACGCATTGGCGGGTGCAGCAGCGCGCAGACGTTGCGTCTGCGCGCATCAACGTCGATCAGTCAGCGTCGTCTTCAATCATCGCCGCGTAGTCATCCGGCGAAATCAGCTCGTCCACTTCGGCAACGTCATCGGGTTCAATCGTGTAGATCCAACCGTCGCCGAACGCGTCTTCGTTGATGGCTTCGGGCCGATCAGTCAGCGCCTCGTTGATCGCCACCACGACGCCGGAGACTGGCGCATAGACATCAGATGCAGCCTTCACTGACTCAACGACGGCGACGCCATTGCCGGCCTCGACGCGATCACCGATACCAGGCAGCTCGACGTACACCAGATCGCCGAGCTGAACCTGAGCGTGATCAGATATGCCTACGGTCACGTGCCCGTTGTCTTCAACGCGCGCCCACTCGTGGGACTTTAGAAACTTCAGATCGCCGGGGATCTCTTTCATCGCAAAACTCCACTCAGTGTGCGTGGGGGTGGGGTGTACTGCCGCGGCGCGGATTGTACCCGAGCGCGCGCGGCTCAATGGTTGATCAAAACACACCGACCAGGGCAGGTCGATCAAGACTGGTCGATCAAAGCAGGTGGATCAAGGCTTGCCGCTTAAGCACTCGCTTCGATTCCGGCGCAAACCGCGCCATCGCGGGCAAAAGGCGGCTTAACCACGCGCAGCGCAATCTCACGGCCGCGCATATCCACTCGCGCTTCGCCGACATCACCGCTGGGCACGCGCGCCATCGCGATGGCCTTGCCCAGCGTGGGTGAAAATGTACCCGACAATATTTCACCCTCGCCCGTCGCGCAGCGGATCGTTTGGCCGTGACGCAGCACGCCTTTCTCATCCAGCACCAGACCAATCAGCTGACGCGGCACCCCGGCTGACTGCTGCGCTTCGAGCGCGGCACGGCCGATGAATGACCTATCGCCGTCCATCGCAACGGTCCACGCCAGCCCCGCCTCGAACGGCGTGATCGATTCATCCATGTCCTGACCGTACAGCGGCATTCCCGCTTCCAGCCGCAGCGTGTCGCGAGCGCCAAGTCCGGCGGGCCGCACGCCAGCCGCCAATAGCGCCTGCCAAAGCGCGACCGCGTGATCGGCGTGCACGACTATCTCGTACCCATCTTCACCGGTGTAGCCGGTGCGCGCGACAAACACCGACATGCCCTGCGGACCTTCTAACGTCGTCGCTACAAACTTGCCTAGCGCCTGCGCTTGCGCGCTGACCGCGGGCGTCAGTAGCGTATGAAAACGCTCGCGAGCGGTTGGACCCTGAACGGCAATCATCGCTAGCTCGGGCCGCTCGCGCACCTCTACATCGAAGCCGACAACCTGACGCGCAATCCACGCCAAGTCGTTCTCACGTGTCGCCGCGTTGACCACCAGCCGATACCAGTCCTCGGCAAGAAAATAGACGATCAGATCATCCACAACGCCGCCGCGCTCGTTGAGCATGCAGGTGTAGAGCGCCTTGCCGCGCTTCTTCAACTTGTCGACGCTATTGGCGACCAGCGTGCGCAGAAAGTCGCGGACGCCAGAACCATGCAGATCAACAACGGTCATATGCGACACGTCAAACATGCCCGCGTCACGGCGCACCGCGTGGTGCTCTTCGATTTGCGAGCCGTAGTGGATCGGCATATCCCAGCCGCCGAAGTCGACCATTCGCGCTCCTAGTAAACGATGGGTCGCATTGAGGACGGTGTGCTGGCTCATGGTGGACTCGATGGCGGAGGGCTAGGCGCGCATTATCGCGTGCCTAGCAATACGTCGTCATATCTTGCCGCTTAGCGCTGGGTGCGTATCAACCACCACACCGGCAGCAGCCCGACCGCCACCAGCAGCAGACCAGGCGCAGCGGCCTGCGCCCAGAGCCCTTCCGCCGTCTGCGAATAAATACGAACCGACAGCGTGTCCCAGCCAAACGGACGCAGCATCAGCGTTGCCGGCATTTCTTTCATGGTTTCCACCATCACCAGCAGCAGCGCGGCAAGCACGCTCGGCTGCATCTGCGGCCAAACCACGCGCTGCCAACGCTGACGGCGTCCTGCGCCGAGCAAGCGCGCGGACTCCATCAGACTTGGCCGCAGCTGGGTCAATCCGGCCTCCAGCGCGCCGTGACCGACGCGCAAAAAGCGCAGCGTTAGCGCGATCAGCACGCCTAGCAAGCTACCCACGAGGGTGATTTGCAGTCCCAGATGCTGCTTGCCCCAGTGGTCGGCGGCAATTAGTAGACCCATCACCGCGACTGCCAGCACCGTACCGGGAATGGCATAGCCGAGCGTGGCCAGAAACTCGGCGACCTTACGCATGTGGTCGCGCGGTTTTGAATGCGACAGCGCGGCGAGAGCGCCTGCAAGCATCAGCACAAGCAGCGCAACGCACAGCCCGAGCAACAGCGTATTCGACGCTGCGCCGGCCAACACACGCCATTCCAAGTCTGCCGTTTGCAGCCAGGCAAACAATTGCAGCACCGGCAGGCCAAACCCGAGCAGTACGGTGACGGCTGCAGCGGCACACGCCAGTCAAGCACGCATGCCGCTAAGCGCCAAGCGAGGCTGCGGGCGCAGGCAAACCTCGTGCCTGCGCGCACGGCCGCGCAGCATTCGCTCGAACGTCAGCACACCCACTACGGCCAGCAGTAGCAGCGTCGCCAACTGCGCCGCTCCCGCTAACGAAACCAAGCCAAACCACGTTTTGTAAATCGCCGTCGTAAACGTATCGACACCGAGTATCGACACCGCACCGAAATCGGCCAGCGTCTCAAGCAGCGCAAGAGTTAAGCCGGCAATCCACGCTGGCCTGATCAGGGGCAACGCCACACTGAAGAATGCCGCGAGCGGAGATTGGCCGAGGCTGCGTGCGGCATCAAATCCGGCCGCACCCTGGCGTAAGAACGCGCTGCGAGCCAGCACATATACATAGGGATAGAGGACCAGTGACAGCATCATCGTCGCACCGACGATGCCGCGTCCGTCAAACAGCGCCGCGCGCGAACCACTCACGGCTCGCCACGCGGTTTGCAGAGGGGCTGAATAGTCGAGCACGCCGATCCACGCGAACGCCACTACATAGGTGGGCATGGCCAGGGGTAACACGAGTGCCCAGCTGAGCCAACGACGACCGGGGAAGTCGCAGTGAGCCGACAGCCAGGCGAGCCCAATTCCGAGGGTGCTGACGCCGATCGTTACGCCACCCAGCAGCAGT
>JBBSIY010000031.1:0-16975 GCA_038257785.1 Lysobacterales bacterium | reverse complement strand
GCGCCGCCGCCAGGGTGATGTTGAGTTCGGCGTCGGCGATGGCGATCAGGTAGCGGAGTTGGGTCAGGGTCATCGCGGTTCCGACTTGAGACAGGGGCAGCGCCGAAGGTCACGGCGGCACCCGATCGCGCTTGTTGACTCTACGGGAGGCAAGCGCCTCCCTGCGCCCGCATCTTATAACCAGCAGTGATAAGGCACTGGCGGCTGGTCATTTCCGGGGCCGCGCGTGCGGCGCTACGGTCGTTTGCCCGAACTGCCGATGCGCCTGTGACCGCTGCCCTGTTCCCCCTGTTCGCCGACCTGCGTGACCGCCCCGTGCTGGTCGTTGGAGGCGGCGCGGTCGCCGAACGCAAGATCGACGCCCTGCTGGAAGCCGGTGCCCTGCCGCGTGTCGGCGCCCCCATGCTGGGTGAGCGCGTGCAGGGCTGGCTGCGCGACGGCCGCATCGGCTGGCTGCAAGGCGAATTCGATGCGAACTGGCTGGACGGGGTCTGGCTGGTGATCGCGGCGACCGACGACCACTCGGTGAACCGCGCGGTGGCCGAGGCCGCGTTCGAACGCCGCATCTTCGCCAACGTGGTCGACACCTCGGAGTTGTGCAGTTTCCACGTGCCGGCCCTGGTGCGGCGCGGACCGCTGCAGATCGCGATCTCCAGCGCCGGCGGCGCGCCGATGCTGGCCCGGCACATCCGCCGCCAGCTGGAAACCCTGCTGGACGAGTCGGTAGGCACCCTGGCCGAACTGCTGACACGCCAGCGCGAAAGCATCCGGGCGCGCTTCCCTGACCTGGGCCTGCGCCGCCGGTTCTTCGAGAAGTTGCTGTCGGGCCCGCTGCCGCGACTGCTGCGCCAACGGGTGGACGACGCGCAGGCCGATCAATGGCTGCAGCAGGCTCTGGCTGCCGACACTTCGACTGAAGCGCTGGGCTCCGTCGTCCTGGTCGGCGCCGGTCCTGGCGATCCAGGGATGGTGACCCTGAACGCGCTGCGGGCCATGAACGAGGCCGACGTGATCCTGCACGACCGCCTGGTGAGTGAGGAGATCCTGCGCCTGGCGCGCCGCGACGCAACGCGCATCGAGACAGGCAAGTCTGCAGGTCGCCACAGCATGGGCCAGGACCATATCAACGCGCTGATGCTCGAGCACGCCCGCGCCGGCCGCCGCGTGGTGCGGCTGAAAGGTGGCGATCCATTCGTGTTTGGCCGTGGCGGAGAGGAACTGGAGTTCCTGCGCGCGCACGGGGTGCCTTTCGAAGTGGTGCCCGGGATCACCGCTGCGGTGGCTTGCGCCGCCTATGCCGGCATTCCGCTCACCCACCGCGACCACGCCCAGTCGCTGCGCCTGGTGACCGCGCACTGCAGGGATTCGTCGAGTCCACTGGATGAGGACGGCCTGGACTGGGCGTCGCTGGTGCGCGAGCGCCAGACCCTGGCGGTGTACATGGGCGTGGCCGGGCTCGACCGGCTGCAGACCAGACTGCTGATGGCCGGTGCCAGGCCCGACCTGCCGTTTGCCCTGGTGGAAAATGGATCGCGCGCCAACCAGCGCGTGGTCACCGGCCCCCTGGCTTGCCTGGCGGACACCGCACGTCAGTACAAGGTCCAGTCGCCCGCGCTGCTGATCCTCGGCGAAGTCGCCGCGCTGGCCGAACCGCTGCACTGGTTCGGCACCGCGCCCCTGCGGACGCCGCCGCAACGAATCGACAACCCGGCCGCGCCTACACTCGAGCGCGCCGCCTGACCCCCATCCCCTCCTGGAAAACGACATGGCCATCTACGACAGCATCCTCGATACCATCGGCCGCACTCCGGTCGTGCGCCTGCATCGCCTCGCACCCGAGCACGTCACGCTTTACGTCAAGGTCGAATCCTTCAATCCCGGCGGTTCGGTCAAGGACCGCCTGGCGCTGGCGATCGTTCTGGACGCCGAAGCCAAGGGGCTGTTGAAGCCGGGCGACACGATCATCGAGGCGACCTCGGGCAACACCGGCGTGGCCTTGGCCATGGTCGCCGCCGCGCGCGGCTACAAGTTCGTCGCCACCATGGTCGAGACCTTCTCCATCGAGCGCCGCAAGCTGATGCGCGCGTACGGCGCCAAGGTCATCCTGACCCCGGCAGCCGAGCGCGGCAGCGGCATGGTCCGGCGCGCCGAGGAACTGGCGGCCCAGCACGGCTGGTTCCTGTCCCGCCAGTTCGCCAATCCGGCCAACCCGGCTTACCACCGCCAGACCACGGCGGCCGAAATCCTGCGCGACTTCGCCGGACGGCGGCTCGACCACTTCGTCACCGGCTACGGCACCGGCGGCACCATTACCGGTGCGGGCGAAATGCTGAAACTGGCGCGACCGGCTATCAAGATCGCCATCACTGAACCGGCTGGCGCGGCGCTGCTCGCCGGCAACGAGTGGAAGCCGCACAAGATCCAGGGCTGGACGCCGGACTTCATCCCGGCCGTGCTCAATCGCGATATCTATGACAGCAATGTGCCGATTGACGACGTAGTCGCCCGCGACACGGCGCGCGCGCTGGCGCAGTCGGAAGGCATTTTCGTCGGCATCTCGGCCGGTGCGACGTTTGCCGCAGCGCTAGAGGTCGCGAAGTCTGCGGAGTCTGGCAGCGTGCTGCTGGCGATGCTGCCAGACACCGGCGAGCGCTATCTGTCTACGTTTCTGTTCGAGGGCGTCAACGAGGGTTCAGACGACGAATGGCTGGCGTCGCTCGACGCATCGGCATAGCCCGATAGCGCGTCCTCTGACACCGGCGCAGCGCCGTCGATTGACGGCACGCTACTGTCGCACTGTGGGACGGCCGACTGCGTTTTTGCGGCGCGGGCGCGGCGCACGCCGTCCGCCGCATAGATCGCCAGCGCTAACCAGATGCAGCCAAACCCGATAGCGCGATCAGGCGCAAACGATTCGCCCAAAATCAGCACGCCGCAGAGCAGCTGCATGGTCGGCGCGATGTATTGCAGGATGCCGGCCAGCGAATAGGGAATGCGCCTCGCGCCATAGGCAAACCCGATCAGCGGAATCGCCGTCAGCACGCCGCCGACGATCAGCAGCGCGTCAGTAGAGCGGCTTTCAGCGGCAAAAACGCCATCGCCGGAATACGCCGCCCAAATTACCCAGCCCAGCGCCAACGGCAGGAGCATCAGGTTCTCGACCGCCAAACCCGGCACGGCCTCCACTGCCGCTACTTTGCGAATCAGGCCGTACAGCGCGAAGCTGCCCGCCAGCGTCAACGCAATCCAAGGCAGCTGCCCTTGGCTAACCGCCAGCCACAGCACGCCGAGCGCCGCCAAGCTGACAGCTGACCACTGCGCACGATTTAAGCGCTCGCCAAGCAGCAGCACGCCAATCAGCACGTTGACCAGCGGATTGATGAAGTAGCCGAGGCTGGCGTCGACGACGCGGCCATTAGTGACGGCCCAAATATAGATACCCCAGTTCACGCTGATCAACACGCTGCTGGCAAACAACATGCGCCCAACGCGCGGCCCCGCCAGCGCTGCCCGCAGCCAGCCGCTGCCGTCGCGCAGCCACATATAGCCGATCACAAACACGCCGCACCAAATCACGCGATGCGCAATGATCTGCATCGCCGGCACCGCCTTCAGCAAATACCAGTACAGCGGAAACAGGCCCCACATCGCGAACGCCAGCACAGCGGCAAACAGGCCGCTTCGGTCTACGGCATTGGGATTGGCAAGAACTGGCGTGTTCATCGGATGTCAGCGGCAAACAATCGACAATTGTCGCCCGTTGCGTAGATCAGTGGGAGTGACAAACGGCACAGCGTCATATGCAGCGTCGCTTCATGCCGAATTAGGCGGTTACCATTCAAGTTCTGCACCCGATATCAGCCCCCATGACTTTGCGCGTCGCTCTTGCCCAATTCGATTTCCCAGTCGGCGCGGTGGCCGTCAACACGCAGCGAATTGTTGATAGCGTCGTGTACGCACGCGACGTGCTCAAGGCTGACGTCGTCCTGTTTCCTGAGCTTGCGCTGTCGGGCTATCCGCCCGAAGACCTGCTGCTGCGGCCGAGCTTTCTACAGGCCTGCCAGCTCGCGCTCGCTGATATTGCAGCGCAGGTAGACGGCATAGTGGCACTAGTTGGCCACCCGCAGGCGATGGGCAGCGTGGTCTATAACGCGCTAAGCGTGCTGCGTGACGGGCAGGTAGAGCTCACCTATCGCAAGCGCGAATTGCCCAACTACGCGGTGTTTGATGAACGCCGCTACTTCACGACGGGCGAAACAGCTGCCTGCGTTGAGATCAAAGGCGTCCAGGTTGGACTGCTGGTTTGCGAAGACCTCTGGCACGCACGGCCACTGCGGGAAACCGCCGCACTGGGCGCGCAGCTAGTGCTAGTTGCTAATGCCTCGCCCTATGAGGCCGACAAGCCTAGCGAACGCGATGCGCTGCTGCGCAAGCGCGCGACCGAGGCCGGCGTTGCGATCGGCTATGTCAACGTCGTCGGCGGTCAGGATGAGCTGGTGTTCGACGGCGCGTCAGTGCTCGTCGATGCCGACGGCAAAGAGCATCCCGCGGCCGAAGCGTTTGCCGACCACTGGCTGCTGGCCGATTTTGACCCGTCGAGCAAACGCTGGACCCGCGTGCAGTGGCGCGAAGAATTCGACGAGTCACGCCCTGCCCTCACCTACCGCGCGCTGGTGCGCGGCACCCGCGACTATCTGCGTAAGAACGGCTTCCAGCGCGCCTTGATCGGCCTGTCGGGCGGCGTAGATTCGGCGCTGACGTTAGCCATCGCCGTCGATGCACTGGGCGCTGAGAACGTCCACGCCGTGCGTCTGCCGGCGCGCTACACCACTGACCTGAGCAACGACCTCGCCGCCGAGCAGGCGGAGCGGCTGGGCGTTAGGCTTTCGACGATTTCTATTGAGCCCGCCTTCAGCGGATTTCTCAATGCGTTGGCACCGTCATTTGTGGGCCACGTCGCCGACGTGACCGAAGAAAACCTGCAGTCGCGCTGCCGTGGCGCGACGCTGATGGCACTGTCCAACAAGACCGGCGCGATGCTGCTCACCACCGGCAACAAGAGCGAGTACGCCGTCGGCTACGCCACCATTTATGGCGACATGTGCGGCGGCTACGCACCGATAAAAGACGTTTACAAAACCGATGTGTTTGCCCTGTGCCACTGGCGCAACACGCAGAGCTGGGCCATCCCGCCGGCGGTCATCACCCGCCCGCCCACCGCTGAGCTGCGCGAGAATCAGCTCGA
This sequence comes from Lysobacterales bacterium, assembly GCA_038257785.1. Lineage (GTDB taxonomy): Bacteria > Pseudomonadota > Gammaproteobacteria > Xanthomonadales > Xanthomonadaceae > JANNWF01. Next base: position 11,730 of record JBBSIY010000031.1, on the reverse strand, counting down.
TCAAGATTCACTGCCACCCTACGACATTCTGGATGGCATTCTTGAACGCTTTGTTGATCGCGATTTATCGCGCGCTGAGATCATTGCCGAAGGCTTCGATGAGGCGACTGTCCTGCGCATCGCCCGCCTCGTTTTCATCAACGAATGGAAGCGCCGCCAGTCGGCGCCCGGCCCGAAAGTGTCGCGCCGCGCGTTCGGGCGCGAGCGGCGCTATCCGATTACTTCAGGATGGGCGTGATGCGGGTGAAGACGCTTTGTGCAGCGGCTGCTTCAATCTCCACCTATCTGCCGCAGCGACTGCCGCCAAGGACGCCTTCGTTGACTAGTCGCTAGCGCCCGCCGAACGCCGCTGATCGCATATACCGCCGGCGACGCTACCAGCAGCAATGCGACGCAGCTGCTCGAATGAAGCGAAGGGTAGCGATGCTCACCCGCTACGGGAGTTACTCGCCAGCGGAATCAGCTTCCGCCACCAGCCGCGCTTGGTCGGCCAATCACCACTGAGGTAGGCGTGTTCGGGGTCGTTAGTGCGCAAAACGCGCACTGCATCGTCTGCCAGCTCGTCTTGGCCCAGACGGCGGTAACTCTCAGCCATCACCGCCAGCGCGTCGCCTTGGTAAACGGACTGCGGGAAGAACTCGACGATGTATTGACCGCGCTTGGCCGCGCCGATCCAGGCACCTCGCCGCAAATAGTACTTGGCCACATTGATCTCATGCCGGGCCATCTGGTTGCGCACATAGACCATGCGTTGACGCGCATCCGCGGTGTAGCGGCTATTGGGAAAGCGGCGAATTAGCTCGGCGAAATCGTTGAAGCTCTGACGCAGGCTACTTTGATCGCGCTGGGTGGCGTCGGTACCGACCAGCCGATCCAGCAGCGCATTGCCGCTGTTGAAGTTGACGACGGCGCGCAGGTAGTAGGCGTAATCAACATGCGGGTGCGTCGGATAGGTCTTGATGAAACGGTTCAAGGTCGACAGCGCCTCTTCGCCTTTTGAGGCGCGAAACTGGGCGTATGCCAGCTCGAGTTGGGATTGCTCGGTGTACGGCCCAAACGGGAAGCGTGCGATAAGGCGCTTGTAAAAGCGCTCGGCACGCCCTGTATTGCCGCTCTCCAATGCCGACTTAGCGGTTTCGTACATGGGTTCGACCGCTAGGGTTTCTAGCGGGTCGTCGCGGTCGAAAAACTTAGAGCAGCTGGTCGCCAGCATCAGCAGTGGAAGCAGCACCAGCAGGCGCAACAGGCCGGAATGTCGGATCATGAGGGTCCGCGAATGAGTAGGGGTCGCTGCGACAGCGAGCGCAGGATGATAGCCCATGCCGTCGCGGGCCTCCATTAAGCATTGCAGCCATGAACGCACTTCGAACGCCCAGTGACGACGTTGAAATCCCCGATGAAGACGCACCAAACCGCGTCACGCATAGCGCTACAGCCGGTCTGGAGGTGGCGGGAATGCGCGCCGATCAGGTCGCCGCCAAGCTCTTTTCAGACTACTCACGGGCGCGCTTGAGCGAGTGGATCAAACGCGGCGAGCTGCGCATCGACGGCCGTCAGGTCAAGCCAAAAGACACCTTGCGCGGCGGCGAGCGATTAGACATCGATGCTGAAATCGTCAGCGTCGGGCATGCGCAGCCGGAGTCGATGTCGCTGTCGGTTCTGTATCAGGATGACGATCTGCTGATCATCGACAAGCCCGCCGGTTTGGTGGTGCATCCGGGCGCTGGCAACCCAGCCGGCACGCTGGTAAACGGCCTGTTGTACCTCGACCCGACGCTATCCGCGCTGCCGCGCGCTGGCATCGTTCACCGGCTCGACAAAGACACCAGCGGCTGCCTGCTCGTCGCTCGCACGATGCGTGCACATGCGGCGCTGGTGGCCATGCTGGCCGACCGCACGATTCACCGGCAGTACGAAGCGGTAGTGCAAGGCGAGCCGGTCGCCGGCAGCACGGTGGACGCGCCGATTGGCCGTCACCCCGTCGATCGGCTGCGCATGGCGGTCAATGAAACCGGTCGCCCCGCTGTCACCCACTGCCGCATTCGCGAGCGGTTCAAATGTTTCACCAGCATGCAGGTGAACTTAGAGACCGGTCGCACGCATCAAATTCGCGTCCACATGGCCTACAAGCGACTGCCGCTGTTGGGTGATCCGCTGTACGGCGCAAGCCTGCGGCTACCCAAGGGCGCCTCTGATGATCTGATCGAGCGACTGCGAAGTTTCAAGCGCCAAGCGCTGCATGCGGAGCTGCTGCGCTTTGTGCATCCGTTCACGGGTTTGGATATCGACGTAAGCGCACCGCGCCCAGACGATTTGCGCACCCTGCTCGCCCTGTTAAAAGCCGGCGGACCGCCTGCATGAGGTATGACCCCGCCAACGCGCCGTTTGTGGTCGCTAACTGGCCGGCGCCACCCAAGGTGCGCGCCATCACCACGCTGCGTCGCGGAATCAATGTTGGAGTGTCCAACCCACCTTTTGACAGCTTCAATTTCGGTGACCGATGCGGTGACGACGAGACGGCTGTCGCCAGCAACCGCGCTCAGCTGACGCGCATTCTGAATCTACAGGCAGCACCGCGCTGGCTGCGCCAAGTGCACGGTACCGATGTGCATTCGTTTGATCTGCTTGCCTCAGACGCGTCGGAAAGCGCGACCGCCGATGCCGCGGTAAGCAGCCACGCTGGCACAGCGCTTGCCATCCTTAGCGCGGACTGCCTACCGGTTCTCTTCTGTGCCGATGACGGCAGCCAGATTGCCGCCGCGCATGCAGGCTGGCGCGGACTGGCGAACGGCGTGCTGGAGGCGACCGTGGCGACAATGCATTGCCCGGCGGATCGCCTACTTGCGTGGATGGGGCCCGCCGCTGGGCCAAGGGCTTACGAAGTGGGCGCTGAGGTGTTCGCAGCGTTTACCGACAGGGATTTTGCCGCCAGCTCGGCCTTTCAGCTCACACGTCCCGATCACTGGCTTTGCGACCTTTATTCGCTTGCGCGACAGCGCTTAGCCGCCATCGGAGTGACCCGCGTGTTCGGTGGCGAGCACTGCACCATCAGCGATCCCGTGCACTTCTTTTCGCACCGCAGGGACGGCCAAAGCGGCCGTATGGCGTCATTGATCTGGATCAAGCAATAGCAGACTTTCAACACGTCCGGCGTTTAGAAAACCTTGAATCGCCAGCGCGGCAGCCGCATTTCTTCCGCCATTGCGGCGATCGCCGCCTCGAAGCCGGAATCAATGCCATGCGCATGGACAAACTCACCTCGCATTTTCAGCAGGCGCTGAGCGACGCGCAGTCGCTCGCTGTGGGTCGCGACAACAACATGATCGAACCTGCGCACGTGCTGGCTGCGTTGATTGATCAAACCGGCGGCAGTACGCGGCCGCTTCTGACTCAGGCCAGCGTCAACGTGGCTGGCCTGCGTCAACGGCTGGGCGAAGCGCTCGACAAGCTGCCGAAAGTCACAGGTCAAGAAGGCAATATCAGCCTAGGCAATGCGCTCAGTCGCCTGCTCAACGTCACCGACAAGCTGGCGCAGCAGCGCGGCGACCAGTTCATCGCCAGCGAGCTGTTCGTGCTGGCCTGCGTCGAGGACAAGGGCGACATCGGCAGCCTGCTGAAGGGCGCTGGCGCTAAAACCCCGGCGTTGGAAGCCGCTATCGCTAGTCTTCGCGGCGGAAGTCAGGTCAATGAACCCAACGCTGAAGAAGCGCGCCAAGCATTGGCGAAGTACACGGTCGATCTCACCGCTCGCGCCGAAGCCGGCAAGCTTGATCCGGTCATTGGTCGCGACGAGGAAATCCGTCGCACCATTCAAGTTCTGCAGCGACGCACTAAAAACAACCCTGTGCTGATTGGTGAGCCGGGCGTCGGCAAAACGGCGATTGCCGAAGGGCTGGCGCAGCGCATCGTCAACGGCGAGGTGCCCGAAGGCATGAAGCGCAAGCGCGTGCTGTCGCTGGATATGGGTGCTCTCATTGCGGGCGCCAAGTTTCGTGGCGACTTCGAAGAGCGGCTGAAGGGCGTGCTGAAGGATTTGGCCAAGCAGGAAGGTCAAGTCATCTTGTTTATAGATGAGCTGCACACGATGGTCGGCGCGGGCAAAGCCGAAGGCTCAATGGACGCCGGCAACATGCTGAAACCGGCGTTAGCGCGCGGCGAGCTGCACTGCATCGGCGCGACCACGCTGGACGAATACCGCAAGTACGTCGAGAAAGACGCTGCGCTGGAGCGTCGCTTCCAAAAAGTGTTTGTTGGCGAGCCATCGGTGGAAGACACCATCGCCATTCTGCGCGGCCTGAAAGAGCGCTATGCCGTGCATCACGGCGTCGAGATCACCGATCCTGCCATTGTCGCAGCGGCCACGCTGTCGCATCGCTACATCGCCGACCGCCAGCTGCCGGACAAAGCCATCGATTTGATGGACGAGGCGGCGTCGCGCATACGCATGGAAATTGATTCCAAACCCGAAGTCATGGATCGCAAAGAGCGTCGCTTGATCCAGCTGAAGATTCAGCGCGAGGCGCTGAAGAAGGAGAAAGATGCCGAGTCGAAGCAGCGCCTCGCGGATCTAAATGGGGAAATCGAAACGCTCGAACGCGAGTACAACGATCTGGAAGAAATCTGGAAGTCGGAAAAAGCCGCCGTCGCGGGCAGCGCGCGCATCAAAGAGCAGATCGAGCAGCTGAAAACCGAGCTCGATTCAGCGCATCGGCGGCAGGATTTAAGCCGCGCCTCAGAAATCCAGTACGGACTGCTGCCTGAGCTTGAGAAGCAGTTCTCGGCGGCGCAAGAAACCGAGCAGACCGGCTTCAAGCTGCTGCAGCAGCGCGTCACCGCCGAAGAAATCGCCAGCGTCGTAGCGCGCTGGACCGGCATTCCGGTCAGCAAAATGCTGGAGGGCGAGCGCGAAAAGTTGCTGAAGATGGAAGACGCGCTGCACACGCGGGTGATCGGCCAGCATGAAGCCGTGCGCGCCGTCAGCGATGCGATTCGTCGCTCGCGCGCCGGCTTGTCTGACCCCAATCGTCCGAACGGCTCATTTCTGTTTCTCGGTCCCACCGGCGTCGGCAAAACCGAGTTGTGCAAAGCGCTGGCGGAGTTTTTGTTCGACACCAGCGACGCCATGGTGCGCATCGACATGAGCGAGTTCATGGAAAAACACTCGGTCGCGCGCTTGATTGGAGCACCCCCGGGCTATGTCGGCTACGAAGAAGGCGGCTATCTGACCGAGGCGGTGCGTCGCCGCCCCTACTCCGTGCTGCTGCTTGATGAGGTCGAAAAAGCCCACAGCGACGTGTTCAATATTCTGCTGCAGGTGCTCGACGACGGCCGCCTCACCGACGGGCAAGGTCGCACGGTGGATTTCCGCAACACCGTCATCGTCATGACCTCGAACCTTGGCTCGGCGCAGATTCAAGAATTCAGCGACGACAGTGCCGAGAGCTACACCAAGATGAAGGCGGCGGTGATGGGCGTGGTGCAGGCGCACTTCCGCCCCGAGTTCATCAATCGACTGGATGAACTCGTGGTGTTTCATTCACTGGCGAGATCGCAGATTGGCGAGATCGCGCGCATACAGACGTCTTATCTGGCGAAACGTTTGGCTGAGCGGCAAATCGGCATCGAGATCGAACCCGCGGCGCTGGCCATGCTCGGTGAACTGGGCTTTGATCCGGTGTACGGCGCACGGCCGCTTAAACGGGTGATTCAACAGCGCTTAGAGAATCCACTAGCGCAGCGCATTTTGGCCGGAGAGTACGGTGCGGGCGACAATATCATCGTCAGCGTGCAGCGCCATGAGCTGAGCTTTACCAAACGCTGAGGCCGGTGGAGAACGTATATGCGCAATAACGGCGACGTCGAGGCTTGCGGGGTCGGGGTAATCGACTCCTTTTACAGCGCAATGCAAGACGCTGAAGATGAAAGCTATGTGGAAGCGGGTCGCACGCATCGCTTGCCTCTTGGCGCAGCGTGATGAGCTATTTTCGTTGCTAAGCGCATTGAGCGATTGGCGACCAACGCATGCGGCTTGCCAAAGCAGCGGATAGGCGTGAAGGCGACGCGCGATCAGATACGTCTACGGCGGGCATGACGCTTCTAGGAAAGCCCCGCTAAGTAAATCACGTTCGACTTTCGTCGCGCTTTGCTCACCACCCGCCGAGGCCACACATTTTTTACTGGCTAATTTTGCTGGGCGAGCAACGCTGGGAGCGAGAATGCGCCGACGCTCAGCTGTCGGCGCATTCCTTTGAACTTACTTAGCGCGTGCTTCTAAAGCGTCCAGACGTGCGCGCAGGGCCGCGTTCTCAGACTCCAACTTGGCGTTAAGGCCCTGGATGGCCGCCAGCGCGATGCCGTCGGCATCGACGGTGCTGATCGACTTGCCATCACCCGCTAAGCCAAAGCTCGCTTTGAAGTCCTCGGCCACCGGACCCATGTGCAGGCCTTCGGCCGAGCCGATGTAGTCCCAGGTCATGATCGGCAGTGCGACCAAGCGACGCAGCACGTCCACGCCGTTAACCGCGGTGAAGTTTTCTTTGTAGCTGCGGCTGGAGGCGTTGGTCCAAGTGCCGCCGTTGGTAAGCCGTGCTAGTCCGCCACCGCCGCCGAAGACCTGGATACGGTCAAAACTCCCGGTCGGATCGGTAACCAAGCTCAGAATTCCGCTTGCGTCATTGGTGACGAAAGCCGTCTGCCTGCCCGACAGACTGCGGAGTGTGATGCTGGCGGAGTCATCTAGCGCTTGGATCGCCAACTCGGTGGCACCTGTGGTGGCGGTATTTATCCCAACCCCGTTTTCGGCGCGAACAATAAACTGGTTCGGCTGCGTCGATACAAAGTCTGGTCCTGGTGACCGATCCGCCCAAACGAAGCTGCCTTCGTCGCCATTGGAATCGCCTGAGCTTGGTGCGCAAGTGCCATCATCTGTCCCGTTGCCGACGCGTGTTTTGGCAGACTGACCGCCCACCCAAGAGTAGTCGCCGCCGGCGCAGTTGTCGCTGCCGCCGCTAACGGTGCTGACAAAGCCAGTCGCCTGATTGTCACTGCCGCCGCTCACCGTGCTTTGGTTGCCAAGCGCGATGTTGCCCTCGCCGCCGGCAACGGTGCTGTAGAAGTTTGACGCTTCGTTATTCTCGCCACCGCCAATGACGCTGTAGCGCCCGCTCGCCATATTTTGACGCCCACCGCCCACGGTCGCGAAAGCGCCATCGGTGGCGCTGGTGTTAGTACTGCCGGCCTGGTTGTCAAAGCCGCCGCCAATCGTTCCGTAGTGATCGTCGACTCGATTCGAACCACCTACCGTATAGGTTGGATCTGCGCCGCTAAACGCGCCACCACCCGCGATCGTCGCACCGCGCGCGGGCGCGATCACGCCATTGGCGTAGGAGCCGGCAATGATGTTATTGGTGATTGAATTGCCGCTTACCAACTCGGCGCTGGGCTCCATCCTAATAGCGCTTCTGTTGTTAGTCCGAATGGTCATCGGCTGATTGTCGGTGGTTCCCAGAAAGTCTGCACTCGTTGTGCCGGCGTTTCCCGCGAGGTCCCAGCAAACGCCGCCCAGCGCCGCTTTGGCATCGAAGCGCTTGGGCTCGCCGAGGCTGACGAAGCCAGAGCCACCCTGCTGCACTTCGGTCTTGATCGCCATCGCCGGAGCCAATGAGAGGTCAATTCCGAAATCAACATCGATCGAAAAGCTGCCGTCAATCACGTTGACGGAATACAGGGTGAGCGGGCTAGTGACGCTAGCCGTTTTGGCCTCATTGAGCAGCGTGACGCGCAGGTCGTACTGCCCGTTGGCCGGCTTGCCGCCGTCGTTTAACGTGCCTTTGTAGGTCCAAGGTGCGGCCTGCAGGGCGCCGGTGGCGGCGAGCAGGGCTAGGGCTAATAGCGTCTTTTTCATGATGGTTCTCCAGTTGGATGGTTAGTTTTCAAAGCCGTTACTAAAGATTAGAGGCGAGTCGTTTCCGCAGGTACCGGCAAGCGATTTGGCATCCGGCCGCAGGCTGGCGTTGACGCTGAAACGCCCGTTCGTTGAATGCACGGGGGCGGGCTTTAGCGTCGCGTCTAGCGAGAATCGACCATCGGCGCTTGCCGTATCGGGTGGCCGCAACTGCGCCTCACCGGCGAACCGAGTGGTGTCGGCACTGGCCGTTGCGGCCGCCGTCGCTAGCAGCAGCGTGAACACACATCTGTACATCAGCTTTCTCCGAGTCACCCAATGCGGGTGGTCCTCTGGCAGTCACGGAGAAAGCAATCAAGCGGGGCCAAGGGCCAGCGACAGATCACCTCGCGTTCGACGCCAAGTCGCGCTATTTGCATTGACCCTGCATCAGAATGTGCGACTAGCCTTCGCGCTGAGCTTCGCCCAACCCTGACGCCGGCTATGGCTAAATGCATGTCTCTTTGCACCGAGGCGCATCCGCCGTGATCCAAAAAACTGTTTTGAAAGCGCTGCGTTTCGGCGGCATCTTGCTAGCCGCAGCGCTGCTTGCCGCCTGCGGCAATATGGGCGACAGACGTTTGCCGATTCCAACGACTACGTTGCTGGGCAGCGGCGAAGCTGACATCAAGACGCTGGTGGTGGTGCTGCCGGGTCGCCATGACAACGTCGAGGTGATGCAGAAATTCGGCGTTGCTCAGGCTATTCATGCCGGCTGGCCGGAAGTTGATGTGCAGCTGACCAGCGCGACGATGGCCTACTACACCGATGGCGGACTCGCCACGCGGTCTCGTGAGGAGTTGCTCGCACCTGCACAAGCCAACGGCTACCAGCGCATCATCCTGATGGGCGCATCGATGGGCGGCATGGGCAGTTTGATCGTTGACCAAGCCAACCCTGGCATGATCGATCACTTGGTGCTGATGGCGCCCTACTTGGGTGAGCAAGAACTTCTTGAGGAGATTCAAGCGGCGGGAGGAATCTCAGCCTGGCAGCCCGGGCCTGTGCCTGCAGTCACTGACAAGAGCAATTTCCAGCGCGAGCTGTGGCGGCATATTCAGACGTTCACTCGCGATGACGCCTCGCGGAATCGCGTATGGCTGGCCTATGGCGCGGCGGACTCACTCGCAAAAACGGTGCCGGTCATCGCGCCAGCGCTGGACGCCGAGCATCTATATGAGCGTGAGGGCGGGCACAAATGGGTGGTCTGGAATGCAGCGGCAAGCGAGGTGTTTGCCGCGCTCCGGCGTCAAGCAGTAGGAAGTCGCTGAGACTCATAGCCCGCAACAACTTTGTCTGGATTTGCTCCGTCCGCAACTCGAAGCGACCTAACTCATATCAATGACGACCCGCTGTTCGGACGACAGCGCGTGTCGACGATACGGCGGCAAGTGCGCGCGTCGCAGTCGACAATTGTCGGGGTCGGCGGGATCGAACAGGACGCTCAAATCAGCGTGCGCTAGTAAGGCTGTGGGGTCGAAATCGAAGCGCCTGGAAACGACAGCGCGCTCGATGTTCCATTTGTCGCGCCAGATGGCAAACACCACAAAGGCTGCGGCCTCGCTGCGCCGATCGTGCCGATTAACGCGTGCAGGACACGTAGCCTTCCACCGAGCCGGCCACGTGACGCCTACCCTTGTCAGGTGCTTATGACGCCGGCGCGTCCGCAGGATCAGATGGCGTATCAGCAATGCGATTGGCAGCGGCAACAGGGCTGGCAGAAATAATGCCAAACGTCTCCCCCATCGCCGAGTCGATTCATCTGGACGCACGTTATGCGGATCGTCCGCCCGATACAGGATCGAGATGCGCTGGCCTTTGAACGCGCTTACGCCTTCGTAGAACGGGCGAGCGGCCGTCGCCTCGCGCGTTTGCCCATCGAAATCGACGAAACGAACCTGCGCAACCGTTCGGGTGGTGCCTCCCGACCGTAGGCGTTGGAGTAACTGATTTCGCGCGCCGATTAACGTCCGCGTAGTGGAGAGCTCCAGCACCTCGGCCTGCGCCGAACGTGCGCCGCGCCGCCATTGCCATTCGGAGTAGCCGAGCCACGCAGGCAACAAGATGGCCGCAAGACTCCAAAGCAGAATCGCACCGAACAACAGCACCTGAAAACGCGACCAGCTTCTATTTCTTAGCCCGCCCTTCACCGGCGGCGAGAATTTCCCTCCATGCCGGTCGATCACCATTGTGCTCGACCTGCTAGCGAATGAAGGCCCAGAGCAATCGGATGCTTTTGATTGCCAGCTGCGCCTGCGTCGGACTGGGGCGCGCTGGTTGGCCCAGCTGAGTGTCCCAAAAGGAGCGGATACGCCAACCACGCAGCGCCGAGCAGGAACAGAATCAATATCAATGCCACCACCGCAGTGACCATCGCCCGCGTGATGACCGGCTTTGCGAGGGCGCGCTGCTCGCCGGCCACGCACGCATGTCGTGCTGCCGGAAGGCCTTCGGGGAGAATTCGGCTCAGCGTGGGGTCGGTCAGGTCAGCTAGGACGGTCAGGCCTCCGGCGCGCAGCAGCGGGTTAGGATCGTAGTCGAACGGGCCGGCAATGGCCTCGTGTTCCTGTCCGCCGCTGTCGCGCCAAATCGCGGCCACCGCCCAGCGAATTTGTGCTCCGCCGGACTTCTTAATTTTCCAGCGCACGGGTACGCTGCGCACCCGCTCTACCCCATATCGCACGCCGCGTTGGGTGAGTCGCTCGTGTCGTAGCCGTCGCTGCCGCAGACCCAGCAGGAACAGAGTCGCGATCAGCAGGCAAAACCCGCCGGAAGCCAACACAACGGCTGGTGCGCCCGAGTACCAAACCGCCTCTGGCTGCTCGCTCACCATGACGCCTGCTAGCCCAAACAGGAACAAGGCGAACAGAACAATCAGCGCGATGATGGCTTGATCCGGCCCGACCCAGCGAGCGGGCGGCGTGCTTTCGACAACCCGGTGGTAGTCGATGATTGGCGATGCGTGGACAGGCTTGGACATGATGGCGTTGGGGATTGGCGTTCGATCAATGATTACGCAGAATGTCGCCGACGCGGGCCAGCGTGATGAACGCGCATCAGCACGCTGCTGGAGGGCGTAAATGGAAGAAGATTGTCAAACGTCCGGACAAAGGGGTTGACATCGTTCGTGTTGCATAGCAGCATCGAACTATGATTTTGATTGTCGCCACCGCTCTGGTTGTTGCCGCCGCCTCCGTGCTGCGCTCGCCGGGCGCGCTTGTCCTTCCGCTCCTACTTATTAGCCGACATCGGTGCGGAGCGGTGACCTAGGGCCTGAAACAGCAGAATCCCAAAGAATCCGAAACCCTGCACCGGGCAACCAGTGCGGGGTTTTGCTTTTAAGGGCACGGCATTCGTGTTTCGTGATTCGTGACTCGCTCAAGCAAAGCACGAAGTTCGGAGCTCTGAGCCCTGAAAACTGAAAACTGAAAACTGAACACCAATCGCCAATCGCCAATCTCCAAACACAGTTTTTCTGAAGCACCGCTCTACCCAATCCCGGCTATAACGCATCACAAAACAACAATCACGAATCCCATGCATAGCGACGCCATCAAATCAGGACCCTCCCGCGCGGCCGCCCGCGCCATGCTTCACGCCACGGGTCTGGACGACGCGGCCATTGCTAAACCAATGATTGCGGTGGTGCACAGCTGGTCGGATGTGTCGCCGTGCAACCTCAATCTGCGAGATCTCGCGCAACACGTCCGACGCGGCATCTTGGCCGCAGGCGGCACGCCGTTCGAGTTCAACACCATCGCCATCACCGACGGCATCGCCATGGGCAG
>JBBSIY010000030.1:0-17223 GCA_038257785.1 Lysobacterales bacterium | reverse complement strand
GCGACAGCGAGAATCCGCAGTTGCCCTTTCAATCGGCCGTGATCGCGGCGGTAGCCAAGGTCACTCACATTGCACCGGCGGATAGCAAAGGCGAGATTATCGGATCAAAAGTGGTCGCACCCGGGGTCATCCTCTATCCGTTCAAGCAGCTTGGCTTGTGTGCGGGCGTGACCGACGCGCGGTTCACCACTACCACCGAGGTTTACCCCGATAGCCCAAGGGCGACGGCGCAGCAATGCAACGCGGCGCAGGCAGCGGCGGTGTGCGCGGCGATTGAATATGCCCTCGCGGCAGCTTGAGTTTCGCGGCCGCTCGGTCTTGCCGTTCTTCACTTCACCCGGGCCAACGGCATTCTGCTCAGAACGGTCGCCGCGAAGGGGTCATTTTCGAGTGGGACATACATCACGCTTTTTGTAAAGATTTGTAGTGATACTGCCGTACTGCGGTTGCCGCCGTATGCCATCGGGGTTTTTCATGCCTGCACTTCTAGTTCGCCGCGCGCTGATTCTTTTATTCGCGCTACCGGGCGTGTTCGCGTCCCCCGCCAATGCGGTGACGTTTTTCGGTGATGGCTTTGAGCTGCAGTTCGCGACGCCGCTTAGCGATGCCGAAGCGGCGCGATTCCTCAACCAGGCCACCTTCGGCGCCACTCCGACGACCATTTCTCAGGTGCGGGCCTCAGGCATCCCCACGTGGGTGGACCAGCAATTAGCCCTGCCTGCAACGCTCAGTCGGCCGTCGCTAGAGACGCTGGCCGTCAGCGAGAACACCGCCGGTAATAGCCTGCAGCAGTTCCATCGCGTGCATCGCTGGGTAGACGTGGCGGTGACTGGGAATGATCAGCTGCGACAGCGTGTGGCTTGGGCGCTGGGGCAGATCGTGGTTGTGTCGGATCAGGACGGCGGTCTGTCCGGTGAGCCGGTGATGATGGCGGAGTGGAACGATCTGTTGGTACGCAACGCGTTTGGCAACTACCGCACCTTGCTTAACGAAGCGCTGCGCAGCCCGATGATGGGCCGCTACCTCACCCATTTGCGCAATCGAAAGTTCGAAATCACACCGCGCTGCTACGACCAACGCCCGCCGCTGAATGACGATACCGATGTCAACGTTCCCGGCCTTGAGTACCACAGCTGCACCGGCAGTGACGCGACCAACAACAGCACGATGGCGGTGCGCATTGCGCGCTACAACCTGCCGAGTGGCGGATTGATTGCGCCGGACGAAAACTTTGCGCGCGAGCTGATGCAGCTGTTTTCGGTGGGGCTGATCCAGCGCCAGCCGAACTTCGACCCCATCATCGATCAACAAACCGGGCAGGGCGCGGCGACGTATACGCAGACCACGGTGCAGGTGATGTCGCGGGTGATGACGGGCTTGAACTATGCCTGCAGCGGTAATAGGACTGTGGCTGGGCGTGCAATCAACCGGACCTGCGGCTGCACCGGCACCGACTGCAGCTTCAACACCGGCAACTTCTTCAGCACGCCGCCTTCGCTGGATATCAATGAGCGGCAGGGCTTGGTGCACCCGGATCGCTACGAGTCGATGATTTGCTACCCGCGCTATCACGACACGGGGCGTGATCGGAATGGCTTTCAGCTACCCGGATCGCCAGGGGTTAATCCGGTAGGGGCGACCATTGAACTTGGGCCGGGTCAGACCATTCCGAGCGGCACACCTGGCGCTACCAAGTTGGTTCAACTGGGTGGCGCAGCGAACCTCACGCTGGGTGAAGTTAGCCCCGGTTTGGCGCGAGACGCAGCTGTTGATTGCGACTCGCTGAATGCCGCGTCGCCGGCGGCCAGCAAAACTACGTGTTTGAACTACTGCAACAGCGGCTTGGATTCGGCCGTCAATTTGCTGTTCAACCATCCCACACTGCCGGCCATGGTGGCGCGGCAGATGATCCAGCGGCTGGTTACTAGCAACCCGTCGAAGGGCTACATCCAGCGCGTCGGGGCGACATTCGTCAACAACGGGTCGGGCGTGCGCGGCGATATGCGTGCGGTCGTCAAAGCAGTTTTGTATGACTTAGAGGCCCGGCGTCCACTGGGCAACGTGGCGAATGCCCTGAACGCCGGCAAGCCACGTGAGCCGTTGCTCAAGATGGTGGCGCTGTGGCGCAGCTTTGGCGCTGTGCCGGCCACGGCGCCTTATCGTCGCTGGGCGCGCTTTGCCAGTGGATGCAACAGCGGCAGCTGGCCGCAGTGTGCGTATGCGCAACGGCCGCTGGGTGCGCCATCGGTATTTAATTTTTACGAGCCTGATTTCAGAGTTCCGGGCGCCATCGCCAACCTCAATTTGGTATCGCCCGAGCTGCAAATCGTCAATGAGAGCACCTCGATTACGGCGGCCAATGACATCTACAATCAGGTCTGCGCGGGTCGCGGTACTGGCAGCAACCATAACTGCCATGGGCCATTGCGCACGCCAACCCCGACAGACCATGCGTGGTTCCCGAACGCGGCACTCGACGGTCTGCCGGGAGGCAACTGCGGGATCACATGCACCAACGCTAACGACGCAGCGCTGATCGACGCGATCGATGTGCGAATGTTTGGCGGTGCCATGTCCGGCACGCTGGGTGACCTCAACAACCCGGGCAATCTGGCGCAGAACACCGGCACCCGCGGCACGCTTTATCGTCTGCTGCGCACCGGCCTGACGGGCACATTTGGGGAAACGGTGGCGCAAGAAACGCGTCGTCGTGAAATCGTCTATTTACTGCACCTCGCGGCGATTTCGCCCGAGGCCAACACTCAGCGCTGAGGGCGGCCGATCATGAGCAATATTCGCACCTCACGTCGCGCGTTTCTGCATGCCGGCTGCGGCTTGGTGGCCTGTGGCGGCGCGCAAGCGCTGTTTCCGCAGCTGGAGCTTATCCCAGCCGCCCTCGCGCAAAGCGGCGCAAGCGGCTACAAAGCGCTGGTCTGCCTATATCTGGACGGCGGCAACGATGCGTGGAACCTGCTGATCCCGGGCGGGGATGCTGCCCACGCCAAGTATGTCGCCGCGCGTAACGGCATCTATAACCCCACAGCCAACAACGCCGGCGGGCTAGCGCTGCCGCGGCACACGGGCCCAAGTTTTATCAACGGGCAAACGCCACCGGCCACGCTGTCGATAGCCGGCGGCCAGTACGGTGTGAATCCGTTCTGCCCGGAAATGGCGACGCTCTATAGCCAAAACCGCTTGGCCTTTCTGCCGAACATTGGTCCGCTGGTTGAGCCCACCACCATCGCCCAGTTCAACAATCGCCGGCGGCCGCCGCAGCTGTATTCGCACAATGATCAAACCAATCTTTGGCACATCGGCTCGAGTTCATCGTCGAACGTCAGTGAAGGCTGGGGCGGGCGTGTGGCGGGCCGCGTGGCGTTGCCAACATCAGCCACCAATGGCCTGCCGCCAACCATTACGCTGTCGGGCCAAACAAGGTTCCTAGCCGGCGTTGATTCTGGCAGCGTGCCGCTGTTTTCGTTTGCGCTGTCGACCTCAGGTACGGCACCTGCAACTACGCTCTCGAACTACAGCTCAACCAACACCACGGCCAATCAGTTTCAGCAGGTCCGCCGGCAGCATCTGCAGCAGCTCTTGGACGCGTCGAGTCCGCAGGCGTTCACCAGCGAGTACCGCAGCATCGTCGATCGTTCGCTAGATCTCGCGGACTTCGTCATCAATCCCGCTGTCGCGGCGATTCCGGCGGCTGATCCGGTCAATGGCGGCGGCACCACGGGCTTTACCTGGCCAACCGGCAACAACTTAGCTGATCAGCTGCGACAGGTTGCGCGGATGGTGCGGATTAGCACAAGTCAGCCCGACAACGCCGGCTTCGTGTCGCCGATCGGTGCCAACCGGCAGGTGTTTTTTGTCCGCATCGGCGGTTTCGATACCCATGACGGGCAAATTTCGTCGCTAGGCGCGACCGGCCATCACCTGCTCTTGCAGCGCCTCTCGCAGGCCGTCGATTCGTTCTACAAAGCGATGGTCGCAATCGGGCGTAGCGACGAGGTGACCCTGTTCAGCGTCAGCGAATTCGCTCGCACGATCAACTCCAACGGCAACGGCAGCGATCACGCCTGGGGCAGCGTGCAGTTTGCCGTCGGTGGTGCAGTGAACGGCGGCAATATCTATGGCCGCTACCCGAACATTGTTCTCAGCAATTCACTGACCGGCAGCGTCAGCGACGGTGCAAACCAAGGTGAATGTTTCAGTCGAGGGCAGTTTATTCCGACGACTGCATCGGAGCAGATGAGTGCAACCATGGCGCGCTGGATGGGTGTGTCGAACACTGACCTGCCGACGATTTTCCCCAACATCGACAACTTTACGACCGGCGCATTTGCTAACCCGGTTGCGTCGCCGACGTTTGCCAATTTCAGCCGCATCGTGCCGGGTCTAATGAATGGGGTGGCGTAGTGCTGCCGTGTCGGTAGCGCTGCTGCTGCCTTTGCAGGCGGCCTCGCAAACGCTTCCGCCCGGCACCGGCTGCGACAACCTCATCGGCCTGCCAATCAATTTCAACGTTGAATGGCAGACGCAAATAAAGCCAATCTTCAACGAAATGTTCGCCACCGGTCGCTGCACCAGCTGCCACAACCCGGGCCAGTTTGATGGCAATTTCGATATCACCGACCTTGGTATCGACGCGATCTACAAGCTGATTCCTCCCGGCTACGTGGTGCCGGGTCAGCCGATGCAGAGTCCGCTGTTCGACAAGATCAACTGTAATCAGCCGGGCTATGGCGGTCTGCGAATGCCGTTTCTGCAGAATCCGCTGAGCATCAATCAGCAAGGGCTGATTTACGACTGGATCGCGCAAGGTGCCCCCGGCGACATAAAGGGCGAGCAGACCATTCCGCGCGACTTCATTTTTCGCGCAGGAATGGAAGGGCTGCGTTAATTCGCAATCCGTCACAGCGAGCCGCGTAAACTGCGCGCCCCGCTAACTGCCTTAGCCCGCACATGCCATTTGCCTCTGTTGTTGAATTGATTGACGAGATTCGTGCCGGTCGAATGATCGTCGTCGTCGATGATGAAGACCGCGAGAACGAGGGCGACCTGATCATGGCTGCCTCATGCGTGCGGCCAGAGGACATCAACTTCATGGTCACGCATGCGCGCGGGCTGGTCTGTCTATCGCTCAGCCGCGCGCGCTGTGAGCAGCTAAAGCTGCCACCGATGGTGGCCGATAATACGGCGGTGCATCGCACCAACTTCACCGTATCGATAGAGGCCGCTGAGGGCGTAACGACCGGAATTTCGGCATTTGATCGCGCGCACACGGTTCGCACGGCGGTGACGCCCGACGCCAAGCCAAGCCATCTAGCGCAGCCGGGTCATATTTTTCCGCTGCAGGCTCAAGATGGCGGCGTGCTGGTGCGCGCCGGGCACACTGAGGCGGCCAGTGACTTTGCGCGGCTGGCAGGTCTTGAGCCAGCGGGCGTGCTGGTTGAGATACTCAACGGCGACGGCAGCATGGCGCGACGCCCAGAGCTAGAGCTGTTTGCGGCTGCGCATGGGCTGAAGATCGGCAGCATCGCTGATCTCATCCAGCATCGCCTACAAACTGAACACACGGTTGAGCGGGTGGACGAGCGTGACGTGACAACTGAGCACGGTCCATTCCGTCTCGTTACCTATCGCGATCACATTGCGAACGAGCTGCACTTCGCGCTGCTGCGCGGCACGCCCGATCCTGCCGAGCCGCTGCTGGTGCGGGTGCACGTGAAGAATCTGCTTTCCGATGTGCTGGGCTTGCGCCGGGCTGATCTCCAGCCCGCGCTTGCAGATGCCATGCGCCAGATCGCCCAAGCCGAGCGCGGCGCGGTGGTGGTGATCGCCGAACCTGCCGCGGCAGACACGCTGCTGGCGCGTTTGACTCAGACAGATACGGCCAATACGGCGCAGCCACGGCCAATAGCCGAATGGCGGCGCAATGGTGCCGGCGCGCAGATTTTGGCCGACTTAGGTGCACGCAAACTGCGCGTCATCGGCACGCCAAGGCGGCACGTGGCGCTGGCCGGCTTCGGGCTTGAAGTCGTCGAGTACGTCGATCCGCTCGTAGCGGGCTAAACTGACGCCTTTCCGCACACTTTTTGCCGATGCCACTTTTTGAAGGTGATATCCACGCCGCCGCCGGCGAGCGCTTTGCGGTGGTCGCTAGCCGCTGGAACCCAAGCATTAGCGATGCGCTGGTGGCCGGGGCGCAGCGCACGCTCGAAGCCAACGGCGTTGCTGCCGATGGCATCGATGTCGTGCGCGTGCCTGGCGCTTGGGAGCTGCCGCTCGCCTGCCAATGGTTGGCTAAGGCGGGCCGACACGCGGCGCTGATTGCGCTGGGCTGTGTCGTGCGCGGCGAAACCAGGCACTACGAGCATGTCGCCGATATTTGCGCGCAGGGCTTAGCCCGCGTCGCTCTAGATGGCGAGTTGCCGGTGGCCAACGGCGTACTCGCTGTTGAGCGACACGAAGACGCGGTCGCGCGCGCTGATGGCGCGCTCGGCAACAAGGGCGAAGAGGCAGCCCTCGCCGCGCTTGAAATGGTGGCACTGCGGCGGACACTGGCATGAGGCCAAAGCGCACGGACGGCATCGACCCGGTAGCACGCTCGCGCTCGCGGCGACGCGCTTTGCAGGCTGTTTACGCCTGGCAAATGGCCGGTGGCACGATGGAAAAAGTCATCACTCAATTTGCCCATGAGCAGGAAATGGAGGTGGCTGATTTAGCCTACTTCGAAGACCTGCTGCGCGGACTTGAGACTCACTGCGCGGCCATTGACGCCGAGCTCGCCAAGTTTATTGATCGCGATATCGAGCAGGTTGATCCGATTGAGCGCGGCGTGCTGCGTCTCGCTGCGTATGAGCTGCTGTATCGCCTCGATGTGCCCTATCGCGTAGTGATTAACGAGGCGATCGAGACGGCCAAGCGCTTTGGTGCCGATCACGGTCACGGCTACGTCAACGGTGTACTCGACAAAGCCTGCGCGCACTGGCGTAGTGTGGAAGTCGATGCCGCGCGTCGTCGCTGATCGTCGCACGGCGCGATGTCCGAATTCGACCTTATCGAACGCATTCGCCTGCGCGCGGGAGATCGCCCGGACGTGCTGCTGGGCATAGGCGACGACGCCGCCCTGCTGCAGCCGCCGCTAGGCCAAGCCCTTGCGGTCAGCACCGACGTATTGAACGAGGGCGTGCATTTTCGCGATACCGACGCGCCGTTCGATATTGGCTGGAAGGCACTAGCGGTCAACCTCAGCGATCTTGCCGCGATGGGCGCGCAGCCGGCATGGGCGCTGCTGACGCTGGCCATGCCGCTTGCCGACGAGGAATGGCTAGACCGCTTTATTGATGGCTTCATGACGTTGGCGACTGGGCACAACGTGGCGCTGGTCGGTGGCGATACGACGGGCGGTCCGCTGTCTATTGGCGTCACCGTACATGGTTTTGTGCCCGCTCATCAGGCGCTGCTCCGCAGCGGTGCAGAGGTCGGTGACGACATCTGGGTAACCGGCACGCTAGGCGATGCGGCGGCGGGCCTTGCCGATGCAGGCCAGCCAGATCTGGTCGCGCGCCTGCACCGGCCAACGCCGCGTGTGGCAGCCGGTCTTGCGCTGCGTGGATTGGCTAGCGCCTGCATCGATCTGTCGGATGGCCTGTTCGCTGATCTTGGGCATATCTTGCGGGCCAGCCGCGTTGGGGCCACGGTCAACCTAGCGACGCTACCGACGTCAGCGCCGCTGCGGCGCAAGCATCTCGGTCCAGATCGTTGGCTGTATCAATGCGCCGGCGGTGACGACTACGAACTGTGCTTTGCCGCGCCAGAACACCACCGCGTACACATCATCAACGCAATGATGAAGGCATCGACACAGGCGACCTGCATTGGGCGCATCGATGCAACGCCCGGCCTTCGCGCAATGGCACCAGACGGACGTCAATGGCAGCGCGCGCGCGCGGGGTATCAACACTTTGACGGCGGCTCGCAATGACTCGACTGACGCCGCAGCTGCGACGCTCGCCAGCGTTTTGGCTAGCGTCAGGATTTGGTTCGGGTCTCGCACCCAAGGCGCCCGGAACCGTCGGCACATTCTTAGCAGTTATTCCTTGGCTTGCCATGCGCGAGCTGCCGTGGCCTGGCTATTTGGCTGTTGTGCTGGCCACCTTTCTGATCGGCGTGTGGGCCGCGCACAAGGTCATCGAACTGATTGAAGTAGATGATCCGGGGGTGATTGTCATCGACGAGTGGGTGGGGCTTTGGATTGGCCTCTTCGCGCTGCCTAACGGCCTGCACTGGCTGCTTGCAGGTGTCGTATTGTTTCGCCTGTTTGACGTTGCCAAGCCGTGGCCGGTTTCTTGGGCTGACCGCAAGCTACACGGCGGCTTTGGCGCAATGTTCGATGACGCCCTCGCCGGCGTGTACACGCTGCTCATGATTCAGGCGGTGGCGTGGCTGCTGCCGCTGTATGGGTTTTAGCCGCGCCACCCAAGGGGTGCCTCGACTCGTCATCAGCTGACCAACCGAAGCGAAATTCGCCACTTTGGGTTAGCGCGATAGGCGGACGGGCCTGAGCTTGCTAAGCGCGGGGTCTGTGTCACGCAGCACATCAACACATTGGATTGAATGGACGTAGCCGTGTCCTCGCTTAGATTTTTTGCGAATAGCGCTGAGTTTCGCCAGTGGCTCGAGGCGAACGCTGCCGCCGAGATCGAGCTGCTCGTCGGCTTCTACAAAATTGGCTCTGGCCGCCCCAGCATGAGCTGGCCCGAGTCAGTCGATGAGGCGCTTTGTTTCGGCTGGATCGATGGCGTGCGAAGGCGCATTGACGCTGCGGCTTATCAGATCCGCTTTACGCCGAGGAAGCCGACGTCCATCTGGAGTGCGGTGAACATAGCCAAGATGGACGCGCTGCGGGCAAGCGGTCGCATGACCGCGGCGGGCGAAGCAGCGTTCAGCCGCCGCACCGAGGCCAAGTCCAATGTCTATGCGTATGAGCAGGCGAGCGTTGCCGAACTGTCATTGGGCGACGAGCGTGCGTTCAAGCAGAAGCCAGAGGCTTGGCAGTTTTTCCAAGCTGCGCCGGCTAGCTATCGCAAAGTCATTCTGCACTGGCTGTCTAGCGCCAAAAAGCCAGAAACACGCGCACATCGATTTAAAACGCTTGTTCAAGCCTGCGCAGACGGAAGGCGACTTCGCTGACGTGCGCCGTCAAACCGCCAAGGTTTCTCGCACCGCATCGCGCAGCACCGGCACCAGTTCTTCCTCGAACCATGGGTTGACCTTTAGCCACAGCTGGTTGCGTGGGCTTGGGTGGGGTAGGGGCAGAAACTCGGGGAGGTAGTCGGCATACGCGCGCACGGTTTCGGTCAGTGTTTCGCGCTGGCGTTCGCGCAGAAACCACGCCTGCGCATAGCGGCCGACGAGTAGGGTGAGGCGGCGTTCTCGGAGCTGCGGCATCAACCGGGCGTGCCAAGTGGCCGCGCATTCCGGGCGCGGCGGAAGGTCGCCGGATTTGCCGCTGCCGGGGTAGCAAAAACCCATCGGCACGATGGCGATCTTTGAGTCGTCATAGAAGCGCTCGCGCTCTAACCCCAGCCAATGCCGCAAGCGTATGCCGCTGGCGTCATTCCACGGCGTTCCGCTTTCATGAACCCTCAAGCCCGGGGCTTGTCCGACGATCAACAGGCGGGCGCTGGCGCTGGCGCGCAGCACTGGGCGCGGGCCGAGCGGCAGCTGCGATTCGCAAAGGCGGCACGCGCGGATATCGGTGAGTAAGGACTCGATGCTCATAGTCGCCGGCTCACAACAGCAGGCTCATAGGCTCAGGCGTGGAAACGCAGGCTCGTCGAATCAGGCTCATGGCAGCAGCTTTCCCGGATTAAGAATGCCGGCCGGATCGAACTGGCGCTTGATCGCGCGCAGCAGCTCCAGCGCCACCGGGTCAATGGCGCGGCTCATGAAGCTCCGTTTGGCGAGACCGATGCCGTGCTCGCCAGACAACGTTCCGCCAAGTTCCAAGACCTTTTCAAAAAGCGCGTGTAGGCAGGTTTCGGCAGCCTGCGCCTGATCAGCTACGCGCCTATCGAACATCAGATTGACGTGCAGATTGCCGTTGCCGGCGTGGCCGAAGCAGACAATCCGCAGCGGGTGCTCGCGCTCCAGCGCGCGCGTAGCGGCGACCAAGTCGGGAAGCCGCGCCACTGGCACGACGACGTCCTCGTTGATCTTGTCGGGTGCGAGTGATTTCAGCGCAGGCGAAAGCGCTTTGCGCGCGCCCCAAAGCGCAGCCAGCGCGGCTGAATCGCGAGCAACTTTGCTGCTGATCAAACCGTCGCCCTGTGCGGCCGCTTGAATCGCTTCGATATCGGCGACCAGCGCGTCGGCGCGACCGTCAGCTTCGATGAGCAAAAGCGCGCCAGCATCTGCCGATAGCTCAACACCGCGTTCGCGCACCAAACTTAGCGCTGCCGCATCCATAAACTCCAGCGCGCTGGGTGCCGCCGGCTGCGCCATGATCCGTGCCACCGCCGCGGCCGCGCTTTCAACATCGCGATACAGCGCGCGCAGACCGACCCGTGACTGCGGAAGCGGACGCAGCAGCAGCGTGGCTTCCGTGATCAGCGCCAGCGTGCCCTCAGAGCCCACCAGAAAGCGCGCAAGATCGAAGCCGCTGGCATTTTTGGTGACAGCCGCGCCGCTGCGAAAGTCGCGCCCTTGACCATCGACGGCGCGCAGCGCCAAGACGTTGTCGCGGCAGGCACCGTACTTTACCGCGCGCGGACCGCCGGCGTTGCAGGCCAAATTGCCGCCGATGGTTGACCACGGTGCCGATGTCGGGTCGGGTGCCCAAAAGAACCCATGGGCAGCGAGGGCAGCCTGTAGGTCCCCATTCAAAACGCCAGGCTCGACCACCGCCACGCGATTGGCCGGATCAATGGCGACGATGCGATTCATCCGCTCGAAGGAAATCACCACGCCGCCATGCGTGGGCACGCTGGCACCGGTGGTGTTGCTGCCGCGCCCGCGCGCCACTAGCGGCACGCGATGCGCGTAACACGCGGCGACGATGGCCTCCACGTGTGCGCGTGTCTTCGGCAATGCCACTGCCTGCGCCGTGCCGACATAGGACGAGTTGTCGATGCTGTAGGCGAGGCTGCTGGCGCCGTCAGTAAGCAGGGCATCAGGCGGCAAACATTGCTGGAGCTGCGCTAGCAGCGCGGCCGGCAAGGCGCCGAGCGCACTCATGCGGCGTCGACCTGAAAAGCGTCGCGGATCCAATCGGGATCTCCAGCACCGAGTGCCACCACGTCGAATCGACAGGGGCGCTGAGACAGCGATGGGTTGTCGGCCAGCCACGCCGATGCGGCGCGAATTAGTCGCTGCTGTTTAGAGCGCGTGATGGATGCCGCTGCACCGCCGAAAGCGCGCGACTGGCGGTAGCGCACCTCAACAAACACCAGCACGTCACCATCGCCCATGATCAGATCAAGCTCGCCAAACCTATAGCGCACGTTGGCGGCACGAAACCTTAGCCCGGCCCGCTCCAGCGTTCGCCGCGCCTCGGCCTCGCGCGCCGCGCCTTCGGCTTGACGATCCACGGGCCCTACTCGGGCCTCAGCGTGCTGGACTCTGAAGGTCGCGCAACGCCGCTGCGAAAGCGCGCAATGACCGGCTCGCTGCGCACTTCGCCAAACGCATCGACGCTGAGCCCACCGGTCGCGCCCGCCATAGGCAGGTCAGCGTCCATCAGCACGTCCTGTATTAGCAGTAAGCGCCACGCATCCATCCCGAACGCGAACAGTCGCGCTGACGCGCCGCTAGCGCTGTCGAGCTGGTCACGCAGGGCGCTTCGACTAGGTAAGCCGGGCAGGTCATCCAGCAGCCACGGCAGCTCTGTGAACTCAACAGTGTCGAGCTCGCGATCCTGTCGCGAGTTGTCGTCAACTGCGTGCAGCATCGACGTGCCGATGGTGGGTACGTTGATGAGCCCGGCAAGCTTCAGCTGCGGAATCAGCAGTCGCGCCTGCTCGGGTCGAACGGCGATGAATACGGCATCGACACCGGGATCAAACGCAGCCGTAAGGTCGGTCGGTGCGCTAGTCGGCAGACCTGCTCCCGTTTGCGCGGTGCGCAGTGCGCTGCGGTAGTCAACGCCCGTCGCAGGCAGTGTCGCGACCGCCACCACTTCGCCTTCCAATTGCGCATGACGCGCGCGAAAGGCCTCGGCCGTGCGCTGCGCCAACTCATCTGGACCCGCCACGGCCAGCACTCGCCGCAGCCCGCGCTGTTCAAGCAGTCGCGCCACCGCCACTGCCTCATCTTCCGGCGACAGTGCAAAACTCATTTGCCCAGGCGGCAGCGGAGCCGCGCCGCGATTGAGCGCCAGCACCGGCACCGGTAGGTCACGCTCGGCAAGCACGGCGGTGACGGATTCACGCGTCAGTGGGCCGACTACCTGAGTCGCACCGTCATCAATGGCGCGGCGATAGGCCGCAATCGCGGACTCTGGCGTTTCCCCAGTATCAAACACGCGCACATCGGCCACGCGGTCGCCGGTTGCAAAGCGTGCCGACATGAAGCCGTCGCGCACCGGCACGCCAGCAGCGCGCAGCGGGCCCGACAGCGGCAGCAGCAGAGCAATTCGCGCCTGTCCATCGTTAGCGTTAGTGCGGGTTTGACGCGGCGCTGGCGCGTCACGCAGCGAGGCCGGCAGGCTTAGTCCGCGCGCCGTAATGGCGCGCGCGGCAAACGCGCGCAGCGGGTCTGTGGCCGGCAGGCGCTCGGCCGAGCGGCGCAGTGGCTCATCACCCACCTTGGCGAGGGTGCTGCGAATTCGCCGCGTGTTCTCGCGCCGATCAACGCCGTCTAGCAACGCATCCAGACGCGCGAATTCAGCTGCGGCGGCGAACGGATTGTCGGCGGCGAGCGCGCGTCCACGCAGCTCGTGATAGCGCGCACGCAGGTTTTTGCTGACGCTGCCGGGTTCGGCAGACAGGCGCTGCAGCGCTGTGCTGCTATCGCCCGCGTCCAGCGCAATCTCTGCATTCAGCAGCGCAAAGCGCAGCGACTCATCACCCTTCAAGCGGCGGGCATCGATCTGTTTGATGACGTTGGCGACGGCGTCGGCATCGCCGTTTTCGCGCCACGCCTCGGCCGCACGCAGCAAAAGCCGGTCGCGTCCACGGCGGTCTGCGTTGGCGGCGTCTACAAAAGCGACAGCGGCACCGCGCAAATCACCTTCACGAAACAGTGACTCTGCGAGGTTGGCGGACTCGCCGCCGCCGCTCGGCATGGTTACGCAGCCGGTGACCAGCGTGGCCAAAAAAAGTAAGGTGCCAAGTAGCGCAGGACGCAGGGTGTCATTCATGCCGAGCCATCATTTGCGGTCAATGGCAGAATCATAGCGGATGGCCCAATGCGGGCCAGCCAGCCGGAGCCCCATCGCGTGAATCAGTCATCCACCGGCCACCCTTTCAGCGGAACGCTGCACATCGTGGCGACGCCGATTGGCAATCTTGGCGATCTGTCGCCACGCGCCATCGAGACGCTGCGCAGCGTCACGGCAATTTGCGCCGAGGACACCCGGCATACGCGACCGCTCTTGGTGCAGGCGGGCATCGATCAGCCATTGCTGGCGCTGCATGAACACAATGAGGAAGCGCAGTCTGCGTCGCTAGTCGCGCGCATGCTGGCGGGCGATTCGCTGGCGCTGGTCAGCGACGCCGGCACGCCCTTGGTGTCCGATCCTGGGTTTCGCCTGGTCGCTGCTGCGCGCGCAGCGGGTGTGCGCGTTAGCCCGGTTCCGGGACCGTGTGCGCTAATTGCTGCGCTGTCGGTCGCCGGATTGCCCAGTGATCGATTCTGCTTCGAAGGATTTTTGCCAGCTAAGGCAGCTGCGCGTCGCGCGCGCATTGCCGAACTCGCTAACGAGCCACGCACGCTGGTCCTGTACGAGAGTTCGCATCGGATAGAGGAGGCGCTGGACGACTTGATCAGCGAGCTTGGTCCTAGCCGCCGCGCCGTGCTGGCGCGTGAGCTCACAAAACGATTCGAAACGGTGCTGGACGGTGAGCTGGCCGAGCTGCGCGCCATGCTGGCGGCTGATGCTGATCAGCGCCGCGGCGAGTTTGTGGTCATTCTGGCCGGCGCTGTTGATGATCAAGATGCGCGCTTGGCGAATGGACGCCGCCTGTACACTCGGCTGGTCAAAGATTTACCGCCGTCAAAAGCCGCGCGACTTGCCGCAGAGCTAAGCGGCGCGCCACGCCAGGCGCTGTATGGAGGGGAAGAGGCACCGTAGCCCAATGCGTTCCCCGCAGGGCCGTCACATTGCCTGCCGGTCGCCGTCGTTAGCTACGCGTCTAGCGTTTTGGCACTTTGCATCTAGCGCAACCGTCATCACAACCGGAGTCTGACCATGGGTACCTTCCTGATGCTTGTGCTGCTCATCGGCTCGCTGCTGTTGATCGGGTCGCTATTGACGCCCTGGTGGGCGACCGGCGTAGCGAGCGGAGCGGCAGGCCTGATTGGCGGCGTTTTCTCAGTCTTCTTCGGCGTGTTCACTGGCCTCGCATCGGCGGGTGCGGCAATTTTTGGCGCGCTGCTGACGGTGATGATTGCGGTGCCGGTCGCCGTGGTGGGTGGGCTGGTTGCGCTGGTGTTTGGACTGCTGCCGCTAGTGATTCCGGTAGCGATCATCGGCGGTTTGGTGTGGCTGATTGTGCGTGCGGGCAGCTCCACGCCCGCCACTGCGCACACCCCAGCGGCGCTGCCACCGCCCGCCGCATAAGCTGTTGGCGATGAGTGAAGCAGCAGCATGAGCAGTGTGATTCATCGCGGCGGTTGCCACTGTGGGCGGGTGCGTTTTGAGCTCGACGCGCCCGCCCGAATCGAAGCGCTGGACTGCAACTGTTCGATCTGTGCGAAAGCCGGCTTTCTGCACGTCATCGTGCCGAAGTCTGCGTTTCGACTGCTGAGCGGCGAAAGTGAGCTGACCGAGTACCGCTGGGGCACCGCCGCTGCGCGCCACCTGTTCTGCCGCCACTGCGGCGTGAAAAGTTTCTATGTGCCGCGCTCAAATCCCGATGGGATAGACGTCAACGTGCGCTGCCTTGATGCAGACACAATCAGCGAGTTGATCGTGACTGCATTTGACGGTCGCAACAACTGGGACGCGCAGGCGGAGAAGATCAGTCACTTGGCCTGACCGACACTGCTTATGACAGCGCCATTCAGTCCACCCAGCCCGCCACCATCACGCGCTTGTGATGCACCAGCTGCTCGTAGCCATCGTCAGGCACCGGCAGCACCTCTACGCGCGTGAAGCCGATGCGCTGCATGATCCAAATAAGCGCTTCGACGCTGGGCACTAGGCATATCCCGGTGGTGGAGGCTTCCGGGCCGTGAGTTTCGCCGGTCTCGTCGATGATGCCGAAGCTACCCTTTAGCGGTCGTACGAAGCGGTAGCTGCCGTAATCGACCCAGCCGGTTTGCCCAGGGACTATTTGTGTTTCGACCAAGCACAGTCGTTTAGTCAGCGCGCGTGCGACACGCAGGGCACCGACTGGATTCTCAAGGTGATAGATAAGACCGAAGCACAGCACCAGATCGTGCTGGCCCAGATCAAGCAGTGCCGGATCGTGCACGTCACTTTGCCGCAGCGACCAGCTGTTCAGACCGAGGCAGTCGCGAATCAGACTCGCGTCATCAATATGTTCAGGGCGGGCATCGACGCCCACCACAGACGCCATGCCGCGCTGCGCCAGATGTGCCGAAAACCAGCCTTGATGACAGGCAAGGTCAACAGCAGTCAGCGCGCTAAGGTCGCTGCCGAAGGTGTTCATCAGCGCTGCATCCAGCATCTGCGTGCGCGTTTGATGGATTTGGTCCAGCGCACCGCCGTCATAGGTCGGCGTCGTTTGGCCATTCGGCAGTCGATACGGATAGAACCACGTTTTGCTCAGCGCGCGTGCTTGCTGCGCTGCCGAGGTATCGGGTGTAGTTGCGTTGGTGGAAGAGGCGTCAGTCATCGCGCAGATCCTTGCGGGGGCGCGAAGTTTAGCGTTTGCGACGCGTCCGCGTCGGCTTGGTCGCTGACGAGACACGCTGGCACTGGCATGATTCACCGATGTTGAGTAGCTGGATAGCCCGCCGAATACCCTGCCTTGTGCGCCCGCGGGCATCGTCGCCGAAGGCACCGGTGGCGGCCGCAAGCAGCGGGCCGCGCAAACCCTTCGTTAAGCGCGGCCTGCTGCATACCTCACTGCAGTTCACCGCGACGGAGGCACAAAGCCGCATGTGGACGCTGCGGCCACAGGCGCTGCATATCGGCTACACCCGCACCATGATGGGCTTCATACGCTTTGTACCGACACCCGAACGCATCGCGATGATTGGTTTGGGCGGCGGCTCGCTGGCCAAGTACTGCTACCGGCATTTGCCCGACTGCGTGATCGATGTGGTCGAGATCAACCCGCACGTCATCGCCTTGCGCGACACCTTCCGCGTGCCTGCCGACAACCGCCGCTTTCAGGTGCATATGGACGATGGCGCGCTGTTCATTCGGCGTCATCGTCGACGCTACGACGCGTTGCTCGTGGATGGTTACGACGAGACCGGCATTCCCACGCCGCTTGCGTCGCAGCGGTTCTACAACGACTGCCATTCGACTCTCGTCGAGGGCGGCGTGCTGGTGGTCAATTTGTTCTGCGGTGATGCTGATCGCCATCTGCAACGCATACGCAAAGCGTTTGGCGGCAATGTCGTCAGCGTGCCCGAGCTGGGGATGAGCAATCAGGTGGTGTTTGCCTGGGTGGGCCGCTTGCGCAATCACGACACGGCATCTCTATCTGCAAAAGCGCGGGCCGATTTGGCCGCCGAGTTTGCCCGCGTTGACGCCGCGCGTCGAGCACTCTAGCCGGATCACCGTAGGGTGGGTCTTGACCCACCAAAAAAATTCCCGTTAACCCTTTGGTGGGTCAAGACCCACCCTACGCTGATGGAGATTGCTTGCCGCGCTGTTCGATCTTGCGCTCGCAGAATTGCATCAGCCAGTCCGACGCGGTCTTCATCGAAACGAAGGCGATCACGCTGATCGGTGAACTGCCGAAGGTGCCGCCGATGAAAATCATCAGGTGCATCGGCACCACCCGCAGATAGGGCAGAAACATCAGCAAGCCGAGGTTAGGTTTACCGCCTGCGTCGCGGCGCACGTCGTCGCGGTGG
>JBBSIY010000029.1:0-17665 GCA_038257785.1 Lysobacterales bacterium | reverse complement strand
GGCGCACGCCGTCACCGCAGTCGAGAAGAATCTCCTGCGCGGCGCCTTCGAGCTTGGCGCGGCGCCGACGCGCAAGCGCATGACGCAGCGAACTAGAGGCCAGCATTGACTGTATGTGCGGATTGCGCAGCAGCCGTGGCGGCTGGAAAGGATGCCGATCGATGGCGCTAATCTCGTTCAAGATTGCCCACCGTCTCAACCTGACCAGCGCCTGTTGACGACTGCATGGCCAGCTGAATTTGCTCCCGGCAGTAGTCCGCAAGGGCGCGACGACCCTGTTCGCCAGCAATGATCGGCGCTAGAAAGTGTACTTCCGCGACGCGACTCGGCTCACCGAGCAGGCGAAGAAAGTTTTGCAAAAAGTTCTCATCTGGCGCGAACGCAACGATGGCCTGCGCGCTGCCGTGCTCGCCAAAGCGCAGCGCCACTGGCTGCACCGTCGTTTGCGCCACCACGGCCGGCTGAAATATGCGCGCATGAAACGGACCGAGCGCTGCACCGCTGGTCGTACGGCCTTCGGGAAACACGCCCACCGCCTCGCCCTGCTGCATCCGCTCGACCATCTGATGCATGACGCCGTTGAGCGACTCGTTGTTGCCGCGGCGATGGTAAATGGTGCCCGCACGGCTGGCCATCCAGCCGATTAGCGGCCAGCGGCTGATTTCGCTTTTGGCGACGAAGCCGACCACCTTGAAGCTGTGCATCAGCTCAATATCGATCCACGACACATGGTTGGCTACAAACATAGCCGCGCCGCTTACCGGCGTGCCGATGCGGCGCAGGCGAAAGCCGAAAATGCGCAAGAGGATCGCCGACCAGGCGCGAATCACCCGATGATCGATGCGCTCGCCGGCCACGCGCAGGCGCTGTGTCAGCGGGTTGATGCAGATCAAGGTTAGCGGCAGGGCCAGCGCGATATGCAGACTCAAAACAGGCAGCCGCAGGGCATAGCGCAGCGGCCGCATACGGTCACGCGATGGGCGCACGAGCTGCGCACTTTCGAGCCCCGCAGGCGCGGTGTCGGTGGCGGCTGAGTCCGCGCGCGCGATAGGTGTGACCGAGTTCATGACGGCAACATTACGCAAACCGCTAGAGCAAAGCACCCAACGCCAACGAATGGCGCACCTAAGCGCGCGGCGTTACGGCCAAAGTCAGCCGCGAAACGCAGCAAAGACGGCCAAGGTCGTCTTCGATTCGGATTTCCCACACCTGCGTACTGCGGCCGATGTGCAGCGCCCGCGCGGTGCCGGTGACAAAGCCGCGGGAGACGCCTTTGAGATGATTGGCGTTGATCTCGATGCCCACCACCATGGCGCGCTCGGAATCAACGCACAGATTGCCAGCAACGCTGCCGAGGGTCTCCGCCAGCAGCACCGAGCTGCCGCCGTGCAGCAGCCCGAACGGCTGCTTCGTTCGGCTGTCGACTGGCATCCGACCGCGCACGTAGTCGTCGCCGAGCTCGGTAATTTCTATACCTAACGACGCTGACGCGGTGTCAGCACCGGTGCGGTTTAGCTGTTCGACGCTCGGTCGATTGCGGAAAAAGCTCACCGGCGCAGCGCCGAGTTCAATCAGCGGCGGCTGTAATAGCCAGGACGCCAGCCCGATCCCAAGTAAGACTTGCTCTGCCCCCAGCCGCTCGAGCCACCGTAGCCGG
This sequence comes from Lysobacterales bacterium, assembly GCA_038257785.1. Lineage (GTDB taxonomy): Bacteria > Pseudomonadota > Gammaproteobacteria > Xanthomonadales > Xanthomonadaceae > JANNWF01. The sequence continues at coordinate 16,008 of JBBSIY010000029.1, read as the reverse complement.
TGCCCATTTCGCGATCACGACGATCGTGCATGCGGTTCATCAGCTCTTCGCGGCGCGGCTCGAGAAACTCAGCGCGACCGATCGTGGACGGATCAAGACCGCGCTTCTCTGCCTCCTTCTGGCGGAAGTCGCAGAAGTCGTCGTAGGCCTCAATCTCGTTTTTCAACTCGCGCACGCACAGCTCGATCATGATCGCGTCGTCGAGGAAGCCGAGCACCGGCACCGAGTCCGGAATGATGTCGTCCGGATTGGCAAAATAAGCCAGCGCCGCCATTACCCGCTTGCGATCGTCGCCGGACAGCGCCCAGGCCTCGTCCTTCAGCATTGCGATCATGTCGTCTAGCTGCAGCAGGCGCTTGGCAATGAAGTCGGGCACTTGGAGATCTTTCGACTCGACCAGCAGCTTGACGGCAGCCGCCATCATGTCGTCTTCATTGCCGCCTTCAGCCGACGCCACCGCAGCGCGCTGGGCAGCGCGAAAATGGTCGAGATCGCGCTCGGAAAGTTCGATATTGATGGTGAAGCTCATGGCTGCGGTCTTCATCGGCTAACGGGGCTGCCAGCCTAGGGCGCGCAGCGATGGGCGTCAATGCGTGGCCGGAAGGCCGGGATTCGGGATTTGGGAATCGCCATCAAAAATCGGCAATTCGCAGCGAGGCTGCGCTTAGATTCTGCGGACCCCAAATCCCCAATCCCGAACCACCAATATCGGCCGCTCAAAGAATCGGCGCTAAGCCGGCGCCGAATGCGGTAATGATTCGGGTGTATAGCGCCTTGGTTGAAAAATCGACCTCAGGGAAATCGCCGATTGGCGTGTAGCAATCGGCAAACCCGGGGGCACCCGGCGCGATGGGTGAGCAACCCGGCTTGATTTCCCAGCTGGTGGCATAGCGCCACGGCCAGATGTCAAATAGCGGCAGCCGCTCGGAGATCTTCGCCAGCTGGTAGTTCAGACCCGACAGCACCGGGCTGCGCGGGCTCCGCGCGATGGTCCAGGCGTTCTCGGGCCGCGTGTCGCGCAGGATGCTGGCGCGCAGCGCTTGCGCAAACGCGCGGTCGTAGACCAAAACTAGACTTTCGGTATTTAGCTGATCTGAGCGCGGATCAAAGTTGTGCGTCCCGACTAGCGCCACGCGCTCGTCAATCACTAGCGACTTGGCATGCAGCCCAATCCGCACGCCGGCTTCGCGCAGCGGCAGCGGTCCGCGACGGGAGCGCCGCGAGGATGAACCAAACGCGCGCCGTGATTCGGTGGCGTAAGCACCCAGCGCTTCACTGTCCAGCGCACCGCTTGCTTCAAGGTCAATTGGTGCCGAGAGCGGAAACGGCTTGAACTCATAAATCTGAAAGCCGAGCTCGCGCAGGTAGCGACGCTTGTACTTGTGGCTGAGGGCATAGACCGGAATTGCGTCGGTGGCGGCAAGCGAGTTGGTCGAGACGATCACCGTGGGCGCGTCCGCGCGCTCATGCATTTCGCGAAACTGATCGCGCGCTGCGCGTGAGAGCACAAGATAGGGCGTTTGCAGCACCACTGACTCATCGGCACTGGCAAGCAGCTGGCGCAAGGCCTCGCCGAGGTTGCGCTCAGTCTCGGAGTTGCGCTCGAAGAGCTTATTCGGCAGGTCAGACAGAAAATCCACACGGCCGACGTCCAGCATCGGCGCGATTAGCCGCTGCGTCACCACCACGGCGCTGTCAGCCTGCGCGGAGATATCAAGCATCCGATCGCCGCGGGTCAGGGTCGACAGCCGAGGTACCGAACCTGCGCTGGTACCGGGTTCGGTGAGTCGTCGCACATCACGCAGGGCCGCCACTGGCACGCTCAGCGGATGCTGCCAAAACGCATCGAAGGACTCGCCCATGCTAGCCACCACCGGTCCCGCGACCAGCACATCGCGATCGCGGTAGTTGAACGCTGGGTCCCAGTCGAAATAGCGGTTCTGCACATTGCGACCACCGGTGACAGCTAGCAGACCGTCGATCCGCAGCAGCTTGTTGTGCATGCGCTGATTGATGCGCGAGAAGCAGCACAAAATGCCGGCGACAAACTCGGCGGGATGCGTACTGGCATCGCCAAACGTTGGGTTGTAAAGGCGCAGCTCGAAGTTGGCGTGTGCGCGCGAAAGCTGCTTTAACAGCTGCAGGTTTGCGAGACTAAACAGCTGATCCAGCAGCACGCGAACGCGCACGCCGCGGCGCGCGGCCTGCAGCAGCTCATCGAGCACAAAGTGCCCAGAATCGTCTTGCGCAAAAATATAGCTTTGCAGCTCGATGCTCTGCTGCGCCGCGCGGATCATATGAATGCGCGCTAGCAGCGCATCCTGACCGTAGTCGATGATCAGGACCTTGTGCTGCGGCGCAGTTGCGCTCGACATGCGCTGGGTCGCGATGGCCTGCTCGCGCAGCGGCGATGCAATCGCGCAGCGGTCGGCGCGCTGGCAGCTGAGCTGCGTCGGCTGGTACAGCGCAGCATCGGCCTGTGCCTCGCGAATATCGCGCTTGTTCGGCATACAGCCGGTCATCGCCATGGCGAGCAGGGCGATAGCCAAAACTACGCGCGCGTTCATGGCGGTGAGAGCGCTCCGTGTACTCGAATAGACAAGCTGAGGCGCACCTTGTCGGCCACCACGAAACGTCGCGCCTGCATGCCGAACTCGCTGCGCTGCAGCTCGCCCTCGGCCAACACAGGGCAGTCAATGCCGGGCTTGGCGCAGCCGGCTGGCGTCACATTGAGCGTCACTTGACGGGTGATGCCTCGCAGAGTGAGGTCACCCGTTAGCGCGCCACCATCGATCAGCAGCGCTTCGGGTACATCCTCCGCGTTGAAGCGAATCCACGGATTTCTCAGGCCGTCGAAAAACTCTTCTGACTGCGCCCACGCTGCGTGCTCAGGATTCGGCATCGACAAACTCTGCGCAGCGAGGCGCACGTCAACATTGAGGGTGCGCTTTTTCGGCTGCCGAACGATGACGCCTTCGACATGATCGAAGCGTCCCGGCAGGCTGCGCACCCACGCCACGCGCACAACAAATCCAGCGCTGGAATTGGCCGTGTCGACTTTTTGCCAGGCGGGGTCGAGCACGGTCGATTCCGGGTAGGCAGGGGTAGTGACATCGGCCGCAACGGTGCCGCTGGCGAGCAGCGTTGCGAACACGGCCGCCGAAAGCACACTCGCCACAGCGCCGCGCGGGGCAAACGCAGCGATGATGCTCACCAACCGATTAGGGTGACCAGAACGCGTTGAGCTGCGCGGCCCCGGGTTCGATGGTCGCGTCGGCCGCAAAGTGCAGCACCGCAAGGCCGGCTGGCGGCATGCCGCGGTGATCGCCGCTTTGGCCCGTTGTGAGCAGTGCGACCAAGCTCTCAAAGCCTGGGTTGTGGCCAACCATCAGCAGGTGGCCAGCGTCACGGTGAGACTCGATGACATTCATCAGCTCGCCGGGTGTTGCTTCGTAAATGGTCGGTTCGACGTGGGTGTCGATCGCACCCACGCGCGCCACCACGTGCTGCAGCGTCTGCTGCGTACGAGCTGCGGGCGAACACACGGCTCGTTTCGGCGTGGTATGGCCGGCTAGCCATTCGGCGACGGCATCTGCTTCCTCGATACCGCGCGGCGACAGCGGACGCTCAATATCCGTCTGTCCACTTCGGGCAGCTTCAGCAGGCGCGTGACGGAGCAAATACACGGTCAGTTCGGCACTCATGGGACAGGCTCCACAATAGGAATGATGGGAACGGCGTTGCGATTCCAACTGCCCACATACGGCCCCGGCAGGCTGATGGACGTGCTCAGAGTACCGCTGCTGCGGCTGCCGTAGCCAAGCTGCAGGCTGCCCGCACTTTGACCGTCGGCGGTCCAGTTGGTGATCCATGGGCAACCCGGACAGTGCGGTCGGTGACCAATCAGCGGCACCGTGCCGCCGGTCGAACTAGTGATGTCGCCCACCGCCCACCGCGGCGCGCCGCTAGCGTCGTATACGAAGGCACCAACGAACTCGAAAGGTCCGCCGGCATTCAGGCTTTCGATCGCGAGTCCCCAGCCTGGCTCACTGGCGTTGAACCATGTTTGGGTGTGGTTGGGATTGCCAAACGGCAGCGGCGTGGCCGCTAACCGCTCAATGCCGGTATCGCCGCTGGCCAGCTGCCAAGCAAACAGCATCGCTTCGCGGTCTATCTGCGCTACCCACGCGCTGCCGGCCAATTCCGATGCGGTCACAAACCCATTGGGAGCGGCCGTGTTGCGGAAGCGCGTGATCGGCACCATGCCACCGGTGCCTTTCAGACCGCCCTGCAGCGAATACCAAATCGGCGTGCGGTCACGCAGCGCGGTGTACCAAGCGCCGCCGAAGGTGCCGTTGTCAGAGTTCGGGCTTGGTCGATAGACGAAGTTGATGACGCCATTACCGGGCCGCTGCGGATTGAAATACAGACCGGGTCGGAAGCTGCGCGCCGGGTTTGGCGGCGGCGTACCGATGCTGACACAGCTTGTCGGCTGGCAGCTCGCCGCCACACTTCCGTCAAACACGCGACGGCGCTCAAACGAGTGGCTGTGTGAATCAGCGCTGCCGACGTACTCAAACGCCAAGCTAGCGCCACATTGCGCGTCTGACGTGCTGCTGAAAGCGACGTTGACGGTCGCGGACTGACCCACACTGAGGGCGGGCAAATTTTGCGCTGCTGACGGCATGATCGCCGCCGAGCCCAGCGTCGGCTGCGCGCCAGCGGCAAACAGGCAGGCCGCACTGTTCGCCGGTGCCGGGCTGCCGCTCTGGCAGGAGACGTTCAGCACTTCACTGCCGGTCGAATTGACGATGCCAATAGTCGCCGCAGCGCCCGCATTGGGCGAAGCGTTGCGATACTGGTAGGCGATCTGTCCACTGGACTCGTAGGCGACGGCTTGGAAATCAAAGTCGCCGGCTGGCTGATTGGCGTTGTAGCGCTGCATGCGCGTCCAGCTGAACACGTGACAGCCCTGCGCGCCGCCAGCTTCGGCAGCGCGCGGACAGCTGGCGAAATAGCGATAGCGTAGACCAGCGCCGGCAATCGGTACGTCCCCGCTGCCGGGGACTAGCAAATCGTCGTGGAACGGCCGCAGCTGCGGTCCTGATGCCCCCTGGCTGAAGTCGGCGGTGCAGGTCGGCGAAAAATCACCGCCTTGCTCCGCGCTGTTGAACGATAAATAGCCATTGGTCGACATGACGGCCTGCGCCTGCGCCGTACCAAACACTCGGAAGCCTGTGCCTCCGAGCGCAATTACCGCCGTGCGCGCGTCGTCAAGCGGACCAAAGCTGTTGTTGCCCGGAGCAACGGCGGTGGTGAGCGCGGGTGTTGCGTTGGCACCGGCAATCAGATCAATCCAGCTGACCCCGCAGCCGCCGCTGGCCGACGTGGTGCCGGTGTAGCCGCTGCTGCTGGGCCCAATCGACAGTCCGCTGCCGGTCGCCGCCGCAAACAGCGCGTGGCCTGCCGCCTGCGCGCCGTCGCCGCTGTTGGTGAGTCTGATCGGCTGCTGCCACGTTTCGCCCGGATCGATCTGCGCATTGTCGTTGCCGCACACCTGCGTCGGCGTACCTGCTGCTTCCGCCAGAATGCGTGGACCACGGACGGTCAAGCTGCGGCTGTCCATACCGCTGCGCCCGCCGCTGTCGCTGGCACGCACGGTCACCTGCACCAGACCCGCGCGCGGGAACGTGGCGTCGATCCGAGCCACGCTGCTGGTGCGGTCGATCTCGCCGTCGCCGTCTAGATCCCACTGATACGTATACGGTGCCGTACCGCCGCTAGCAGCGGCCTCAAACACCACGACCTGACCGGCCTGCGGCGCGCTGTTGAACCCGGTAGATGTGAGGGTAACGCTGCCCAAGGCGACGCCGGCACCGTCGACAAACTGCGCGCCGGTCGAGAATGGATCAAGCCCGTCGCGCACGCGGGTGGCAGCCGTGCCGTCGCCTTCCCACGCGGTCGACAAGCGTCCGTAGTAATCATTGACGTTGTTGCTGCAGCTAGCTTCACCGCCGCTAAGTGCGCCAATCAAACGGCCATCCTGATTCCACAGACCCGACCCCGACGAGCCGCCTTCGGTAGTGCCGAGATTCCACGCCAAGATGTGCCAATAGCGCGTGCCGGTAATACCCCCCACAGCGCCGTTTTGCAGCAGCGGTGAGTCGTCATCAAAACTGATGCGCTTCTCGTGCCCCTGCGGGTGATGCACGGTAAACGTGCGGGTGGGCACGTTCTCGCGACGATCCCAACCGGTCGCTACCGCCTGCGCAGTGCTCGGCACGTCCACATCCAGCCGCACCAGGGTGAAGTCACTTGCGACGTGCGTCCCCAAAAGTCGGGCACCGCTTTGGGTCGCGCGGAAGTTGCCGCTCAGCGGAATACGCACGCCGCTGGCCGCGCTGCCGGGCGTGCGGCAGCTCGCGTTCTCATAGCCCCAGTAAAACACCATGCTGCGCGCTTCGGTGTCGGTGCCGATGCAGTGATTGGCGGTGGTCAGCAGGCGGTTGTCGGCGCGGCTGGCATCGGCGGTCAGCTGACCGGTGCAAACAAAACCGCTGCCCTGACTTTGAAAACTGTAGTGCGCCACGGAGGCAATCTGCGGACGCCACGGATCGCCTTGAGAACAAATCGAATCGACGTTGCAGCTACCGGACTTTGCCGCCACTGCATCGCCGGGCAGCTCGGCAAACGCGCCGCGATAGGCGCGGTTAACGCTGCCGAGCTCCAACTTGACCAAGGCCTTGCTCTGAGCCGGCACGCGCAGCGTCAGCGTGGCGGCATCACCCGCCAGCAGCGGCGTAAACAACTCGCCGTAGGGGCGATTATCGCGGTCGGTAAACGGCCCAATCGCGGCGCTCTTGTCAGCGCTATGGATATCCAAGGTCGCGCCATACGGCAGCTGAAACGCGCGGAATCCGAATCCTAATGCTTTCGCGCCGGGTGCCGATAGGTTGACCTGCCACTGCCAGTCGCCGTTGCCAAGCTGGCTCCATTCGCCGGCGGCGAGCGATCCGCCCTTAACATCGGCTACCAAACCAAACCGACGCGGCACGCCAAGACGCTTGTCATCGATGTCTTCAGCGAGCGCCTTGCTGACATCGAGAGCCGGCAGCGTGATCAGCGGCACGTCACGTTGCGGCGGCACTGCCGTCGTTTGCTGCGCCGCTATCGCCGACATAGGCAATGCTGCGCAAAGAATCCATCCCGCTCGTTTAATCGTTTGAGTCTGCCGCATGCGTTCACTCCCTTTACCGGTTTTCGTCCTGCCCCGCGAGGATACACCGCAGCTCATGCGGCATTGTCATGACGACCTAGCGGGCTAGACTGCACATCCAACCAAGCACCTACCCTGAATGTTCGACGCCCACGACCTCGCTGTTCTGCTGCGCTCCGGTGCGCCGCTTATCGTCATCGAGACCAATGAAGAAGCGCTGCTGGTCGATGCGTTTCGGCACGTGGTGGCCGAGCTGTTTCGTCCGCTATACGCCTGGAGCATCACCCGCGGCTTGAAGCGTCTCGACATGGACGACATGGGCACGCCGGAGGCCAACGACTCGTCGATCTTGCTGGAGGGGATGCAGAACGACGCCAACCGCAGCATCTGGCTGCTGTTCGATTTTGGCCCCTACCTGCGCTACGCCGCCAATATCCGCCGCATGCGCGAGATGGTGCTGGGGCCTGCCGGTAATCGCCACAGCATCGTGCTAATCGGCGCCAAAGTTGAGCTGCCTGATGAGCTGGCACCGCTCGCGACGCGGTTTGAGATTCGCCTGCCCGATGAAGCTGCGCTCGGAAAAATGGTCCGCGAAGAGGCCTTTGCCTACTCCCGCGAGCACAGCGGCCGGCGTGCCGAAATTGACAGCGCCGCGCAGCGTGCGCTGATTCGGCATTTGCGCGGACTGACCATGGTCGATGCCCGCGGCATTGTGCGAAAGCTGATTCACGACGACGGCAAAATTGCCGAGGCCGACGTGCGCGCGGCGCAGCGTGCAAAATTTGAACTGCTGGGACGCGGCGGCGTATTGAGCTTTGAACCCGATGTCGCCGACTTCGACCAGGTCGCCGGACTCGCCAATCTCAAGCGCTGGATCAACCAGCGTCGCGCGATCTTCGTCGATGGCAACGCGCCGAAAGGCCTCGACCCACCGCGCGGCGTCATGCTGCTAGGCGTGCAGGGCTGCGGCAAGAGTCTTGCGGCCAAGGCCTGCGCCGGTGGCTTCGGCGTGCCACTGCTCCGCCTCGACTTTGGCGCGCTGTACAACAAGTATCACGGCGAGACCGAACGCAATCTTCGCGACGCGTTGAAAGCCGCCGAAGCGATGTCGCCCTGCGTACTGTGGTGCGACGAAATCGAGAAAGGGTTGGCCACATCAAGCAGCGACGACGGCGTCAGCCGCCGCGTGCTGGGCAGCCTGTTGACTTGGATGAATGAGCGAAAGGCACCGGTGTTTTTGGTCGCCACCGCTAACGATGTCAGCCAGCTGCCGCCGGAGTTTCTGCGCAAAGGTCGCTTCGATGAAATTTTCTTCGTCGATCTGCCGAATGCGCCCGCGCGCGAAGCAGCGCTGAAGATTCACCTCGCGCGCCGCGACATCAACAGCGAGCGGATTGATCTTGCCAGCCTTACCGCGGCCAGCGATGGCTACTCCGGTGCAGAAATTGAACAGTCCATCGTCGCTGCGCTGTACGACGCGCACGCCGACGGCAAACCCGCCGACAGCGCGCGCTTGCTCGCCGCGATCAAAGCAACGCGACCGCTATCGGTGCTGATGGCGGAGCGCGTGCAGGCGCTGCGCGACTGGGCGCGTGAGCGCTGCGTGCCGGCGGATTGACTGACTGAATTTTCTTGAATCGCCGCGCGCTGCGCGCTTCGGATAGTCTGCCGGCTCACCCAGTACTTTTATGGCTGTGGATCACGGCGTTTGAAAAACTACGATGATTGCGTCGGATGCGACGATGCCCTAAATGCTCATTATTTCTGGGCTTTTTCAACGGAAACGGTATGCAGAGCCTTGCTCCAACTTCCCCCGAGTCGTCATTGCGAGCCGCCAAAGGCGGCGTGGCAATCCACGGCGCGCGAGCTCATCGCTCACCACACGCTCCCTAGTACCGCACATGGATTGCCACGGCCGGTGAAGCCGGCCTCGCACTGACGATTGAGCGCGGTGAGCGCTTATGGCACCACCTACAGTTTCGTTACACGAATGAAGACACGCGGTTGCCCATCAAATTGCTGGAGCGCCTCAATTCTGCGCCAGCCAAAAATGCGTAGTAGCTTCAGTGGCAGTACTCGACAAAGACCACACCGGAAGATCCACGCATGACCCAAACCCACCCGCTAATCGACATCGGCGCCAACCTAGGCCACGAATCTTTCGATCACGATATCGACGCCGTCTTGCAGCGCGCAAGGGATTCTGGCGTTGCGCAGATGGTCGTCACCGGCGCCAGTCGCGAAGGTTCGCCACGCGCGCTCGAATTGGCGCTTGCGCATCCTGGATTTCTGTATGCGACAGCCGGTGTGCATCCGCATCACGCGGCTGAATACACGCATGAGGTAGATGCCGAACTTCGCTCGCTGCAAAAGCAGCCCGAAGTCGTCGCGGTCGGCGAATGCGGGCTCGACTATTTTCGCGATCTTTCGCCACGGCCGGCGCAGCGCCGCGCGTTCGAGATGCAGTTACAAATTGCGGTGGACACCGGCAAGCCGCTGTTTCTCCATCAGCGCGATGCGCACGCGGATTTCGTCGCCGTGATGAAGCAGTTCGCCGGTCAGCTCAGCCGCGCTGTCGTCCACTGTTTCACCGGCACCCGAGACGAGCTATTCGAGTGTCTCGATCAGGATTGGTACATCGGCATCACTGGCTGGCTCTGCGATGAGCGCCGCGGCCAACATCTGCGCGAGATCGTCCGCCACATTCCGGCTAATCGCCTGATGATTGAAACCGACAGCCCGTACCTATTGCCGCGAACGGTGCGCCCGCTGCCGTCACACCGCCGCAATGAGCCGATGTATCTACCGCACATCTGCGCTGAGCTAGCGCGGGATCGCGACGAAGAAATGTCCGCCACCGCCGCCGCGACCACGGCGACGGCGCGCGCTTTCTTCCAGCTGCCGAGCTGAGTCCTAGCAAGCTGATCAGCCTTGTTTGTCGGCGTCGCCCTTGGCAAACAAGCGGCGTGCCACAACGCCCAGTCCGATGACGCCAATCAGCGCCAGCTTCCAGAACTTCGCCAGCAGAATACCCACTTTGGCGAACAGCCCAGCTTTTGACGCAAGCCCGCCGGCGACCAGCGCACCCACGCCGTAGGCCGCCAGCTTGTCGGTGCTGGGGTTGTAGTCGGCGTATTGATGTCCGGTATCGAATTGCGCCATGCCCAACACATCGGTCATGCCGCGATTGATGCGCTCCAAATCATCGATGCCGCCGATCGCGTTCATGCTCAGATACCCGCCGCGACCCAGCACGCGAATGTCGTAGTTCACCGTCGCCTGCTCGCTGCCCGCAAACATCAGCTCTTTCGCCCAGTGCAGGCGCTTGGTAGCCGCGTCGTAACGCGGTGCCTGCGCCCAGCCGCGCAGCTCAACCGTTTGATAGCCCGCCTCTTCCAGCGCCTCATTGTTGTCGGCGGTGTCGCTCTGCATGTCTTCCAGCAGCTCGCTGTAGTCGATCTTTGCTGCGTCTTCGTCGCTGACATAGCCATCGTCGCTATACGTCAGCACCACCGCCCAGCTGTGGTCGCTCTCAAGGTCATCTGCCGTGGGAATCAACATCCCGAGGACGCTGTCGTCCGGCGGATTACCCCAATACTCTTCCAGCAGGCGACGTGAGTCCTCATGTCCGATAAAGCGAAAGGCGTCGTTCAACTGCAGCTGCACGTGCGCCTCGGGCACCGCGACGGTGCCTGACTGGAATTTCAGCGTGCTTTGGAAACTTGGCTCGCCCTTACTGACGCTGTTCTCGTCTTGGGCAAAACCAGGCAGGGTCGATAGCAGCAGTGAAACAGCGAACGTACGCAGCAACAAATTCATACGAGTCCCGAAATAGCCGCTAAGACGGCGGCGGCATCATGCGTGAAGGCGGCCTTCACGGCAAACGTAAGGGTTCAATTGGGCCGTTTCACGTGGTAGCGTCGCTTATTCACCGCTGCTGTGGAGTACCTGGCCATGCGCCTTGCTTTGATGGGTCTATTGCTGACGTTCGCGCTGCCGCTTGTTGCCGCAGACGCGCCGCAGGACGCCATGCTGGAAATGGCGGTGGGCGGAACGATCGATATTGGGCCGGATGGGACGGTCGTTGCGCATACGCTGGATCGCGGTTTGTCGCCTGCGATCGAAAAGCTAGTGGCGGCCAGCGTGACGGGCTGGCGCTTTGAGCCGATTGTCGAGAACGGCAAGCCGGTCATTGCATCAACGCGGATGAATTTGACCCTGAAGGCCGTACCGGTTGACGACGACAACATGCGCCTGCAGGTCAGCAGCGCGTGGTTCGGTTCACCCAAGATCGATCAAGTGCAAATGACAGCGCCCCGCTATCCGAGCCGCGCTATCAAGCAGGGTATTGGGGCAACGGTGATGCTGATTCTTCGTCTCGACGACCAGGGCCAGGTGATCGCTGCGCATCCCTATCAAACCAGCCTGAGCGTACGGATGCCCGATCTGCGGGCGGCAAAGTGGCGCAAAGTATTTGAGGAAGCCAGCATCAAGGCGGCAATGCGATGGAAGTACCCCATCGGTGAGTGGATTGGCGGCGTCGCTGTTGAATCGACCGTCTTGGCACCCTTCACCTACACGGTTTCGTCCGGCAACACGCAGGCGAGCGGTTGGCAAGCCTATGTACCTGGACCCATTTCACCGGCACCATGGGTCGATGAATCAGCGCTTGCCGACGTCAATACCGACACCATTAAATCCGGCGACGCCGTGGCCTTGGGATCGCGCTTTCGTCTAACTAATAAGCTTGAAGGCGAGTTTTTGTAGGCGTAGGTCGCTGGCGACGGGGAGAGCCTTCCGAGGCGGTGAGACAGCGGCAGGCGAAGTCGGGTCTGCTTGATTGGCAAGGCAGCAGGTTCTCCTTTCGGTGGACTCCCGCAGCCCAGTAGCGTCAGCTGCGCAGCCCCACACCTTTCGTCAACAGCCGCAGCGCTATCAGCGTCAACACTGCGGCAAATCCGAGCATCACTGCGTAAGCGATCCACAGCGGCACATCGCTGACGCCGAGCAGGCCGTAGCGGAACGCGTTGACCATGTGCAGCACAGGATTCAAATAGCTGACGTGCTGCCAGAACTCGGGCAGCAGCTTGACCGAGTAGAAGACGCCGCCGAGGTAGGTCAGCGGGGTGAGGATAAAGGTCGGGACGATGGCGATATCGTCGAACTTCTTGGCGTAGACGGCGTTGACGAAGCCGGCCAGCGAGAACACGGTGGCGGCGAGGACGACTGAGCTCAGCATCACCAGCGGATGCGGAATGCGCACTTTGGTGAAAAACATCGCTATCACCATCACGATGCAGCCGACAGCGAGGCCGCGCAGCATCGCGCCGCTGACATAGCCAAGTAAAATCACCCAATTCGGCACGGGGCTCACTAAAAGCTCTTCGATATGGCGGCCGAACTTGGCGCCGAAGAAGCTCGACGAGATGTTGCCGTAAGCGTTCTGGATGATGCTCATCATGACCAAACCCGGCACGATGAAGTCCATGTAGTCGAAGCCGCCCATGTCGCCGATGCGCCGCCCGATCAGGGTGCCGAAGATCAGGAAGTACAGGGTCATAGTGATCGCAGGCGGCACAAGGGTCTGGCCCCAGATACGCAGAATGCGCGTCACTTCGCGGCGAGAGATGGTGTAAAGCGCGGTCAGGTTGGGATGCATGGTTCTCGTGATTCGTGATTCGTGATTCGTTAGAGCATTTACAACTAGATGGCTTTTTCGCTTCCGCCGGTTAGGCGGACGAACAGTTCTTCCAGCCGATTTGCCTTGGTGCGCATCGAGCGCACGCGAATGCCGGCGTCGCCGAGAATCTTGAACACGCCGTTGAGGTCCATTGCGCGCGGCATGTCGATATCGAGCGTGTGGTCGTCGCTGGCGGTCAGCACTGCGCCGTCAATCTGCGGCAGCGTGCTTGGCAGCTCGCCATCGATGTCAAGCAGAAAGCCTTCCACATCGAGCTTGGCGAGCAGCGTCTTCATCGGTCCGTGCTCGATGATCCGGCCGTGATCGATGATGGCTAGATTGCGGCACAGGCTCTCGGCCTCTTCCAAGTAATGCGTGGTCAGAATCACCGTGGTTCCGGCGGCATTGACCTCTTTCAGCGTCTTCCACATGCCGCGGCGAATCTCGATGTCAACGCCAGCGGTGGGCTCATCCAGAATCAACAGCCGCGGGCGGGTGATCATGGCGCGCGCAATCATCAGACGTCGCTTCATGCCGCCCGACAGCGTGCGCGACATGGTGTGCGCCTTCTCCCACAGCTGCGCGCGGCGCAGCTCTTCCTCGGCACGCCTGATCGCCTCAGAACGCGGGATGCCGTAGAAACCCGCGTAGTTCACGCAGATGTCGAACGGCTTCTCGAACATATTGAAGTTGACTTCCTGCGGCACCAGTCCAATCAACCGCATGGCCGCTTGCCGATGCTTGATCAGATCAACGCCAAACACGCTGACGCTGCCGCTGCTCGCGTTCACCAGCGAGCTGACCACGCCAATTAAAGTCGACTTACCCGCGCCGTTGGGGCCGAGCAAGGCGAAAAAATCGCCCTCGACCACGTCTAGGCTGACACCTTTCAACGCTTCGACGCCGGTGGCGTAGGTTTTGCGTAGATCGTGTATCGCCAGCGCGGGGACCGCCGCTGATTGCGGCAAACCGGTTTGCTGCAGGGAAGAATCGCTCATAGGCTCCGGATGCGCGTGGTCGCATCGTTGGGAAGTCGAAGGGGCTGCACAGCGCGATGACATCGCGGTGGGCGCAAGCGGCTAGTATATCGGCCCCCTGCCGCTCAGCCGTTGCGGCGTCAAACAGGCGAGATCGCGTGCCCGTCCATTTTCCGCTCCGTCTTGTCAGCAGCCGCATGCTGGCACCTAGCGTGCGTCACTTCGTTTTCGTGCGTGATGACGGCGAATCGCTGGACTTCATCCCCGGCCAGTTCCTGCAGGTGCATTTTCAATATGCGGACGGCAAGGCGACCAAGCGCAGCTATTCGATAGCGACCGTGCGCGAAGGAGAGGCGCATGTCGATACGCCGATCGAAATGGCGGTGTCCTACGTTGCCGGCGGTGCCGCCACCGCGCTGTTTGAGGGCTTAGCCGAGGGCGGTCAAATCGAGGCCAGCGGGCCATTCGGCCGGTTTTGCTTGCTGCCGGGCGACACCAACAAGCGCTATCTGCTAGTCGGCACGGGCACCGGCGTCACGCCCTATCGGGCGATGCTGCCCGAGCTACGCCGACTGATTGCCGAGCGCGGCATTGACGTTATTCTGCTGTTTGGCGCGCGCACCCCCGAAGAGCTGCTGTATGGCGATGAGTTCGCTACCTTCGCCGCGTCAACGCCGGGCTTCCGCTTCGTGCCTTGCTACTCGCGTGAAATGCCAGCTTTGCCACGCCCTGATGATCGCCGCGGCTATGTGCAGGACGCACTGATGGAATTCGCGCCGAACGCCGATACCGACATCGCCTACCTGTGCGGCAATCCCAACATGGTCGATGCGGCATTTGAGGCGCTGAAGAATGCCGGCCTGCCGGTCCCGCATGTGCGCCGCGAGAAATACGTCAGTTCAAAGTAGCAAGTCGGTCTGGCTGGTTCGGGCGCTCAAGCGGCGCGCGAGCCAGCTACTGACCAGACGCCGTTAGGCCGGTCAAGGCGAACCGATGATGGGGCTCAGTCGAATGCCTTTGCCATCCTCACGGCGCAGTGCATGCGGATCCATGGCGAGGTCACCGACCTGCGAGGCGAGCGTGGCGTCCGCGCCCGGAAATACGCCATAGCCGCGATTGCGGCCTTCCAGCTTGCTCAGGTACAGCGCGATGTCGGCGAGGTTCAGCACCTGATCGCGACTGAGCTGCTCGCCGTTGGCAGCGGCCCAAGGCAGTGGAGCGAAGCCCACGGAACAGGTCACGCGCAGACTCTGGCCATTCGACAGGCGCATCGGTTCGGCGCTGATGCAGGTCTGCACGCGACGGGCAAACTCGGTAGCCCCCTCGAGGTCGCTACCGCGGCCGACGACTAGGAACTCCTCGCCGCCCCAGCGCAGCAGGCCGTCGCTGCTGCGCAAAGTGGCACGCAGCCGGCGAGCCACTTCGATCAACACAGCGTCACCTACTTCATGGCCGTTGCGATCGTTGATCTGCTTGAAGTGGTCCAGATCGAACAGGCAAAGCGTGAAGTGGCCGCTTGGCCCAGACCGACGGCGCTCGCCGGGACTATCCGAGTGAGGCAGGGCCTGTTCGAGATAGAACTTGAGATAGCGTCGGTTGCGCAGGCCAGTCAAGGCGTCGGTGAGACTGGCTTCAGTGAGCTCGCGATTCATCAGCTCAAGCTGCGCCTTCTGGTCCTCGATCTGGCGATTGCGCAACTCGAGCGCTACCCGACTTTCGAGCATGGCGCGAAACGCCGACTCGCGCGCGCCGGCGGCGGCGGCGGCACGCGCGTGATAACGCACGCGTGCGATCAGCTCCAACGCACTGGGCAGCTTGACGACATAGTCATTGGCACCGCGACGGAATGCCTCAACCTTGGTCTCCGGCTCTTCTGCGGCCGACAGCATCACCACTGAGATGTCGGTGAGCTCAGGGTGGGCACGCAGTTGAGTCAGCACATCCAAGCCGTCGAGTGGCTCCATGTTGAGGTCAAGCAGGATCACGTGTGGGCGCACCGCCAATGCCTGCTCGATGGCCTGCAAAGGGTCGCTGATCAAGTGAACTTCTAGCTCGCCGGCATCGGCCAACATGCGGCGAACAGCCTCCAGAATGATGGCCTGATCATCGACGATAAGTACGCGCAGGATTTCGCT
>JBBSIY010000028.1:0-18330 GCA_038257785.1 Lysobacterales bacterium | reverse complement strand
GACTGGCGAAGACGCACGCCCTGAATGCGCTCGCGCTCAACGATCAGCCAGCGTCTCTGCAGCCATCCGCTGCGCCACAGCACGCGCTCAGCGTCCACGCTGTAGGCGCAGAAGGCTGCGTCACGTCGGTTGATAACCACCACCACGGGCGCAAGCAGCAGCAGCGGCAGCGCTTCGACGCCCAGATGAAGGCTCGCCAGCGCTGTGACAAACGCCAGAATGACCAGCGGTGGCTTGACCATCCGCCGCCACGCTTTGGGATGAATACGGTGCCAGTTGGGTTGTTCCCATCGCACGCCAGGTAGGAAGCGACGCAGAATTGCATCGACGCGGGCCGCCGGAGCTACCGGCAGCATGGCATCGATCCCGCGCTCAGCGCCTTCCGCCCGCCGGGCAGCCGTTTCGATGTGCAGTGCACGTCGATCAAATAGCCGCAGCAGCCAAGACTCCTTCACTCGCCAGCGCTGAATTTTGCGATGCTCGGTGTGGCTTTGGGTGCGCGTCAGCAGGCCGCACTCAACGCTGATGCGATTTTGCGATTCGCTCAAAGTAAAACCGTAGTGGCGCAGCAGCTCGAGGCCGACGCCCAGCACGCGAACCGTCAGCGAGGCCAGCAAAATAAGCAGCAGCAGGCCCGCTAAGCTGTCCACACCATCGGTGAGCGCGGAGACGCTCTGACGCAGCCAGTCAAACGCGGCGGGACCAGACCTCGACCAGCTGGTGGGATTGACCTGCGCGATTAGGCCAAATGCGGCACCGACTGCCACCCAGCCGCGATTGCTGGAAAGGCCGAGCAGCACCAGATCAGCCGTCGATACCTTTGCCAATATTGACGGTGCTGCCTGTGTCGCCGGGGCGGCGGCGCTAGCGACCTTGTTCAAGCCACGGATGGCGGCGACCAGCGCTTCGGCTTCGGCCATCGCTAGCACCTTCATCTGTGCTTCGGCAGCGCTGTCGCCAGTGGCTGACTCAATGCGCACTTCGGCAACGTTGAAGACGCGATGGAGTACCGAGCGCCGAAGCTCAACGTTGTGGATTCGCTGAAAGGGCAAATGCCGCACGCCGCGCTGTAGCAGTCCACTGCGGATGACCAAGGCATCGTCATCGACGCGATAGCTGTAGGTGAAATACTGCCAAACCGCGACCACGCTGAGCCCAATCGCACCCATCGCGGCGGCCAGTTCCTGCCAATCGCCACCGCGTCCAAAAAAAAGCAGGGCGATAAGCGGCAGCGCAAACTGCCGCAGCTGACCGATCAGCACAAACAGCCACGACAGCGGATGCAGCCGTCGCAGGGCCTCGCGCGGCAGCGGCGCGGCGTCAGAATCGCTGGTCATGGCCTTCCAACAATGAGTCACGCAGCGACTGCGCGCGATCAAGCGAAAGCCCCGATAAGCGCACCGTGGCCATCGCGGTGCCGGCCGTGTGTATCGATAAATCGGCAAGCCCAAGGCGTCGATCCAGCGGCCCGCGCTGGATGTCAGTGTGCTGCACCCGTGAGCGTGCGATGTGGGTTTCGGACTGCCAGTAGACGCCACGACAAATCGTCAGGCCTTCCGCGTCTAATCGAAAGCGCACCGCTTGGAAGCGGCGTTCGGCAAGTCGCCACGCCCACCAAAACAGCAGCGCCAGCGCGAGCAGGGCAATCGCTGTGGTCAATGCGCTGCCAAGTGAGTCAGTCAGCGCAAAGCGACTGAGCGCTAGCACCGGCTGCCAAAGGATGATCGCAAGTACACATTGGGCGAGACGAAACGGCCAACGTGCGTTGCCCTGCAGGCTTTCAAAGTCTGCCGCGTCTTCTGTTAATACGGTTGGATCGTTCATGCGTCGCTCGACGAGGGTGGGTGTAGGACGTGACCTTTGTAGCGATGAACGCCATCTTCGTCGCGTGCGGGGTAGCGTTTGTACGCCCACTGATATTGCGCCGGTGCCAATGCAATGCATGCCTCAATGCCTGCATTGAGTGCGGATGCCGAACGCAGCGGATCGGGATCGAACAGACCGTCGGGTGGCGGCAGCAGGCGGATTCGGAAGCTGCGACCATCGGGCAGTCGTTCGGCAAATCCAAATACCACCGCAGCGCCTGTCTTTTGCGCCAGTCGCGGCAGCAGCGTCATGGTCAATGCGGGGATGCCAAACAGGGGCGCGCGCAGCCCCTCACCCGCCTTGGGGCGCTGATCAGGCAGGATTCCTAACGTACCGCCGACGCGCAGCACTGCCAGCATGCGGCGGACGACGTTCGGTTCGGCGCGTAAGGGTTCAATGCCGGGATGCGAGCGAACCGTGATCAGCAGCGGCTCAAGCGCGCTGCGTTCGGGCGGCCGATAAACGACGCCGATGGGGCGTCGGCTAGCGAGGTAGACGCTAAATAGTTCCCAGTTGCCGATGTGTGGGGCAGCGATGATCACGCCGCGACCAGCGGCCTCAGCGGTATCCAGCAGGTGGCCGTTCTCAATCTCGCTCACCCATTGCAAACTGCGCTCGGCTGGCTGGGTCCAAACGGCGGCGGTTTCCAGCGCGGTCAGCGCCGTGTGGTGGAGGCACTCACGGCGCAGTTGCTCGCGGCCGTCAGCATGCACATGCGGCAGCGATATCCGCAGATTGACCTCCGCCACTCGCGCCTCGCGCGTGTTGCCCCAGCGGATCGCGGCGGATATCCACCGTGCAAGGACGCGTCGAATACGCCGCGGCAGCCGTCCGAGCAGAAATAGCGCGGCGTACAGCAAAGACGAAGATAGGTTCATGCGATTCGGGCGGCTCACCAAGGCAGTTTACGCCGCCGCGTTCGCGCCGCTGCGCCTTGTTGAAGCGAGCCGGCCGGCGTTGACGCTGTTGGCGGCGCAGCGCAGCATCCGATGCCTGACTAGATTTGATCGACGGACCGATTGCCTTGATCGCGCTTGTTCAACGTGTCATTCGTGCGTCGGTGACGGTCGACTCGCAATGCGTAGGTGCCATCGGCAGCGGCCTCTTGGCGCTGGTAGCGGTGCAGCCGGGCGACACGGAGGCTGAAGTGAGGCGGATGAAGGAGCGGCTCTTGGGCTACCGGATTTTTGCCGACGACGCAGGCCGCATGAATCGTTCGCTTAGCGATACCGGCGGCGGCTTACTGTTGGTCAGCCAGTTCACGCTGGCTGCCGATACGCGCAAAGGCATGCGCCCGAGTTTCACCTCTGCGGCCGCGCCTGAGCTCGCGCAGCGCATGTTTGACCAACTGGTGCAAGCGTGCCGCGCGTGTCACGCGGGGGTGGAAATCGGTCGATTCGGTGCCCATATGGAGGTGTCCCTGGTCAATGACGGGCCGGTGACCTTTCATCTGCAGGCCTGAGTGCGCTGAGGCAAGTATTTGGCAGATCGTAAAAAAGCGTTTCAAGACAGCGCGTTGCGACACACGCCAGTGTATCCGCTATACTGGTCAGTTCACCCACCCTAGCCCGGGACCCCGCATGGCGACCGAAAACTCTGAGCCGCAGTCCGAGATCAAGCAGCTCATCACCAAGGGCCGCGAGCAGGGCTACCTGACGTACGCCGAAGTGAATGATCACCTGCCGGGTGACATCGTCGATCCTGAGCAGATCGAAGACATCATCGGCATGATCAACGACATGGGCATTCAGGTGCATGAAGTTGCGCCAGATGCCGAAACCCTGCTGATGTCGGATTCGGCGCGCTCGTCCGACGACGAAACAGCGGCCGAAGAAGCTGTTGCGGCGCTTTCGGCGCTCGACTCCGAGGCGGGCCGCACCACCGACCCAGTGCGCATGTACATGCGTGAAATGGGAACGGTCGAGCTGCTGACGCGCGAGGGCGAGATCGCGATCGCTAAGCGCATTGAGGAAGGTCTGAATCAGGTTCAGTCCGCGCTCGCCAGCTTCCCGTGGTCGATCCAGCTGCTGACCGAAGAATATGACCTGCATCTGGAAGGTAAGAAGCGGCTGACCGAAGTGGTCGCCGGCTATGCCGACCTAGAAGCCGCCGCCGCAGCTGAAGCCGCCGCCGCCGCACTCATCGCCTCCGAGACAGAGGAAGAAGAGAGCGGCGAGGAGGATGACGCCGACGATGACGATGACGCCGACGAATCACCCGCCGACACCGGCCCGGATCCGGTCGAGGCTGCGCGCCGTATGGATCTGCTCAAAGGCATGTACGTCCGGTTTCAGAAAACCCACGCTAAGTACGGCTCGGCGGACAAGAAAACCATCAAGCTGCGCGAGGAGATGGCGGAAGAGTTTCTGCGCCTGAAGCTGCCGCCGGCGCTGGTGGTCAACTTCGTTATCAAGCTGCGCGAAGTGGTCAACTCGGTGCGCTCGCACGAGCGCGTCATCATGGATCACTGCATTAAACACGCGCGCATGCCGCGCAAGGATTTCATCCGCACCTTCCCGGGCGCCGAGACCAATGTCGATTGGGTCGATGAAATGCTGCGTCGCAAGCAGAAGTGGTCGTCGGGCATGCGCGAGTACCGTGACGCCATCGTGCTTGAGCAAGAGAAGCTGATTGCAATCGAGAAGGCGCTGCACCTGTCCTTGCTCGACATTAAAGAAATCAATCGCAGCATGGCGATTGGCGAAGCTAAAGCGCGCAAGGCCAAGAAGGAAATGGTCGAAGCCAATCTGCGCTTGGTCATCTCAATTGCGAAGAAATATACCAACCGCGGCCTGCAGTTTCTCGATCTGATTCAGGAAGGCAACATCGGCCTGATGAAGGCGGTCGACAAGTTCGAATACCGTCGCGGCTATAAGTTCTCGACTTATGCAACATGGTGGATTCGCCAGGCGATTACCCGTTCGATTGCCGATCAGGCGCGGACCATCCGCATCCCGGTTCACATGATCGAGACGATCAACAAGTTGAACCGTATTTCTCGCCAGATGCTGCAGCAGTTCGGCCGCGAGCCGACGCCGGAAGAGCTGGCGAAAGAGATGGAAATGCCTGAGGACAAAGTCCGCAAGGTGTTAAAGATTGCCAAAGAGCCGATCTCGATGGAGACGCCGATTGGTGACGATGAAGACTCGCACTTGGGCGATTTCATCGAAGACACCAGCATCGAGTCGCCGGACGAGACCGCCACGGTTACCGGTTTGATGGAGACCGTGCGTGACGTTCTCGGTGGGCTTACGCCGCGTGAGGCCAAGGTGCTTCGGATGCGCTTTGGCATTGATATGAATACTGATCACACCTTGGAAGAGGTCGGCAAGCAGTTTGATGTAACGCGTGAGCGCATCCGTCAGATAGAGGCCAAAGCGCTGCGCAAGCTGCGCCATCCAACGCGTTCAGAGCAACTGCGCAGCTTTCTCGACATCGAATAGTCGCAGTCCGGATCGGTCGCGCTGGCGCGATCGATCCCACTTGCTAGACGTTGCAAACGCTCGCCGCACGGCCGCAGTCGGCGCTACACTGCCGGCTGAACCGTGGAGAGCAACGCATGAGTTTTGAACACAGCGATTTAGCGCGTCTATATCCGCTCGACAGCCTGCGCGAGGAAACCCGCGAACAGCTTGCCAGCGAGGCCGCCGCTATCGAGTTCTCGAAAGGCGAGGTGTTGTTTCGCGCCGGCGATTTGGACGGCGACACGCTGTATTTGATGGAAGGCGAAATCGAAGGGGTCTATCCCGACGGTCGCAACAAAAAGACCAGCGCTGCTTCATTGCAGGGGCGCTATCCGATTGGCGAATCGCAGCCGCGCCGCTTCACTTCGACGGTCGCCTCCGACACTGCGCGCGTGCTGCGGCTGGATCGTCGCTACGCTGAGAAAATCATCGCTTGGGATCAGCTCAGCCGAGGCGACAGCTTTCGTCATTTCGATGAAGGTCCGCAGGGCAATCGTTGGGTATTTCGTCTGCTGCAAAGCCGTGCCTTTCACAAGCTGCCGACCGGTAATATTGAGCGCATGTTTCAAGCGTTTGAGGAAGTGCAGGTCAAAGCCGGTGACTTGGTCATACGCGAAGGCGACCCTGGCGATTACTTTTACGTAATCAAAGAAGGCGCTGCATCGGTGTCGAAACAGCTCGATGGTGCCGAATCGATTGTGGCGTATTTGGTGCGCGGCGATTGCTTCGGCGAAGACGCGCTGCTTGCCAACACGCCGCGCAATGCGACCGTACGAATGATGCAGGACGGGCGTTTGATGCGACTCGGCCGTAGGCCGTTTGAAGAAGTCCTGAAGCCACCGGTGGTCGAATGGCTGAACGCCGGTCAGGCCGCGCTGCTGGCGCGCGGCGGTGCCAGCGTCGTCGATGTGCGGATGCCGAGTGAGCATGCGCAGCGCGCGATCAAGGGCTCGGTCAACATCCCGCTGTTTCGCCTGCGTGAAGATGTGGCGCAGCGTTTCCCGCGCTCGTCGAAGCTGGTGATCTACTGCAACACCGGCGAGCGCAGCGCGGCTGCCGCATTTATCTTGACGCGCTTGGGTTACGCCGAGGTATATGCCCTACAGGGTGGCTTGGGCTCAATGCTGAAGCACGACGCGGCGTAGCCTAGAGCGGGCTGCGCGATGTAGCCCGGACGCAGCGCAGCGGAATTCGGGTCCAACGTTCGCGATGACAAAGCCGATCCCGGATTGCGTGCGAGCGACGCCTCGCGAACCGGTCGATCAGCTGCGCAGCTCGCCATCGACGATCACAGCGTCCGCTGGCCGCTGTGCAAAAAGTCCAACGCTGACGACGCCGGCAATCTGATTGATCTCGCGCTCTAGCGCCACCGGATCGACGATCCGCATGCCGTGCAGGTCAAGCAACCAGTTGCCGTTGTCAGTGACGACACCATCGCGCCATACGGGTTGACCGCCGAACTGACGCAGCGCGCGCGCAACGTGGCTGCGCGCCATTGGGATCACTTCGATCGGCAGCGGGAAGTTTCCGAGAACCGCGACTTCCTTGCTGGCGTCGATCACGCAAACGAACTTGGCACTGGCCGCGGCGATAATCTTTTCGCGCGTCAGGGCGGCCCCTCCGCCCTTGATCAAGCGTCTATGCGGATCGCATTCGTCAGCTCCATCGACATACAGAGTAAGCGGCCCGTGCGCATTGAGATCGAGCACTGGGATTCCGGCCGCTCTCAACAAAGCTGAGCTTTGCTCTGAACTTGACACCGCGCCCTCAATTCGGTCGCGCATGCGCGCAAGTCCCTCAATGAAATACTTGACCGTCGAGCCCGTGCCGACGCCGATAACGCTACCTTCTTCAACATAGCCTATGGCGCGCTCGGCAGATCGCTGCTTGCCGCTTTCCTTGCTCATCAGGTGCTTCCTTTCGCGCGGGACTCGAGATTGAGAACGTAGCGCCATTGCTCGGCGGTCACGGGCATTACTGAGAGCCGATTGCCGCGCCGCAGCAGAGCGAAGTCGCCGAGTTTTTCAGCGTGCCTCTGAAGCTCGTCCAGCGCAATGATGCGCTCGAAAACTCGGCCGAAGCCGACGTCTACGAGCAGCCAGCGCGGGTCTTCCGGCGAGCTTGCCTTGTCGAAATAGTCGCTGGTCGAATCGAACTGTGTCGGGTCCGGCTTTGCGCGGCTAGCCACTTCCGCGACACCTACAATGCCGGGCGGCTTGCAGTTTGAGTGATAGAACAAGACGCCGTCACCCACACGCATGCCGTCGCGCATGAAGTTGCGCGCCTGATAGTTGCGCACGCCACCCCAAGGCTCTACGCCTACCCGCGAGAGGTCGCTGATGGAGAACTCTTCGGGCTCGGTCTTCATGAGCCAGTAGGATTTTTTTTGGCTTGGCATGTGGGCACTAGTGACGAGAGCAACTGCGATTTTCGCTCAAATCGGCGAACAAGGTTTCCTTCGCCCCTTTACAGCGGTGGCGATCAAGCAGATGTGCCGCATACCAGGGCCCCACACTCGGTGACGACGTAGTCCATCGGTACGTCCCACGCTTCGGTTTGTAGGTCAGAGACTTCTTGTAGCGCGTACCCGACGCCGACGAGGAGGGTTGGCGAAGCACGCGGTTTGCGCAAAGAGAACGCGAGCGTCCGGTCGTAGTAGCCACCGCCGCTGCCAAGGCGATGACCGTGACGATCAAACGCCATCAGCGGCAGCAGGATCACATCGATCGAGGGCGCATCGACGCCCGCGCCTGCGGCAGGCTCGGGAATGCCAAACCGATTGGTGGTGACACCCTCACCCGGACGCCAGCTAACGAAGTCCAGCTGCTTGCCGGCGCGCAGCCGCGGCAGCAGATAGGTAAATGGAAATTTGCCTGTGAGCAATGGATGCAGCGGCAGTTCGCCGTCGCAGGCCCAGTATCCTGCGATCGTCCCGGCCTGACTGAACGCCGGTAGCAAGGTCTGTAGGTGATCAGCGACCGCCTCGGCGGCAGCGAGGCGCTGGCGCGGGGGCAAACTGCGGCGCGCTTCACGCATCTGCACGCGCAAGGCCCGGCGATCAGCGCTGATCGTGGTGATCGGTCCGTGCATGGAAAGTAGTAATTCGTATAGGGGGAGGTGCGTCCTCCGCCGTGCCGATGCGCACCAAACGACCTTGATCCCAAGGGATCAGGTGGGACAGCTAGTCTGGCGTTGGGCTTCCCGCTCGTGGCGGGCATGCACACCGGCTAGGTTTCGCGGTTCCGGGGTCGTTCGTTAGGGTCAAGGCAAATGTAAGGATACGCCGTCGTACACGGCAGGGGACGCCGTTCGAGTTTAGCAGCGGCGTGTGTGCGTCGGGTCAAATGGTCACCCACGCCAGCCGGCCGCTGTTCAGCCCTTGGCGGGTACCGATTCCAGCAGTCCATCTAGCCGCTGATTTAACTCGCCTAAGCTGCGCGCCAGCACCGTTCGGCTCTGCCCGTCTGACTCGCGAAGTTGGATCAGTTCGTGCGCCAAATTAAGCGCTGCCAGCACGAATACGCGGTCCAGCGTGGCGTTACGGTTGGCCGCACGCACGTCGCGGAGCTGGCGATCTATCAAGCTTGCCGCAGCCAGCAGTCCGGCTTTTTCGCCTTCAGGACAGCCGACCAAATACTCGCGGTCCAGCAGCTGAACGTTGACCGGATCGCTCACGCGTTGTGCTCCAGCGACTTCAAGCGATGAATCATCGCCTCCACACGTGATCGCGCCTGTTCGTTTTTGCTCAATAGCGCGGCGCGCTCGCTGATCAGCTGCTCCTGACTGGCGCGCAGGCTGCGATTTTCATCACCCAAGCGACGGGCGAGGTCAGCCAGACGCTCAACCTTGTCGCGCAGGGCGGTTAGCTGGTCAAGCGCAGAGGGCGTAGTCATGAGCGCGACAATAGGGCACAGAGTTTCGGCGGGTCAAGGAAACGTGTAGCCTACGGCACGCAGCCGTTCAGGCCGCCAGTCCCGAATAAATTCCAGGCACCGCGTGTCGTCAATCGGCCATGACAGCCAGTAGCCTTGAATCTCGTCGCAGCCTTGTTCGGTCAGATAGTCGATTTGATCCTTTGTTTCGGTGCCTTCGGCTACTACATTCAGCCCCAGCGAGTGCGCCATGGTGATGATGGTGGCGGTGATGGCCTCATCGTCCGGATCGGTGGTTAGATCGCCCACAAATGCCTTGTCAATCTTCAGCGTATCGATCGGTAGGCGCTTCAAATAGATCAGCGATGAGTAGCCGGTGCCGAAGTCGTCAATGGCTAGCGAGACGCCCAGATCTTTCAACGCACGCATAGCCAAGATGGCCTGCTCGGCATTTGCCATCACCATGCTTTCCGTGACTTCCAGCTCAAGCCGATTTGCGGGCACATCGCATTCCTGGAGCACGGCGGCAACATGCGCGGATAGCTGCCCTCGTAGCAGCTGCAGAACCGAAATGTTGACCGCCATCACCAGCTCATTGAAGCCCGCGCGACGCCAGCGCGCGAGTGCCATGACCGCTTCACGCAGCACCCATTCGCCAATCGGCACAATCAAGCCGGTTTCCTCGGCAAGTGGAATGAAGGTCGCGGGGCTGACAGGGCCAAGCTCATCGCTCTGCCAGCGTAGCAGTGCCTCGACGCCGGTGATGCGGCCGTCTTGTAGCGATAGTTTGGGCTGGTACAGCAGGCTGAACTCGCCGCGATCCTGCGCTTTGCGCAGCGCCGCCATCATGCTCGCGCGACGGCGTGTTTCCGCATCCATCGCCTCGGTGTACATCTGCCATGTGTTGCGGCCGCGATCTTTCGCCTGATACATCGCCGTGTCAGCAAACTTCAGCAGGTCGCTTGGCGATGATGCGTGGTCCGGGTAGAGCGCCACACCGATTGATGGCGAAATATTGGTCTCGGCCCGCCCCTCAATTTCAAGCGGTGCCTCGAACGCGCTGACGATGCGCGCGGCCATTTGCTCCGCCGCCGCTGGGCTTGCGACATCCTCCAGCACCACGGTGAACTCGTCGCCACCTAGGCGCGCAACCGTATCGACCTCGCGCACGGTGTCCTGTAGCCGAGCGGCGGCTGCTTTCAGCAGGCGATCGCCTGCGGCGTGACCCATCGAATCATTAATATCTTTGAAGCGGTCCAGATCAAGAAACAAAACCGCGACCCGCGTGTTGGCGCGCCGCGCGCGAGCCACGGCGCGCTCTAGCCGTTCGCCGAGCAGGGTGCGATTGGGTAGGCCGGTAAGCGTGTCGTAGTTGGCGAGATAGCGTAGTTCGAGTTCGGCACGTTTTTGATCAGTGATGTCGGTGACCACCGCCACGTAGTGGGTGCGAGCGCCCATGTTGTCGCGCACTTCGGAAATTTCGATCCAGCCAAGGAACTCGTCGCCGCTTTTACGTCGCTGCCAGATTTCACCCTTCCAGTGGCCGTCGCGCTCGGTGGTTTCGCGCAGCTGATGGTAGAAGTCGATCTGCTGCTGCGAGCTGTCGAGCAAGCTGCTGGCTTTGCCCAGCACTTCGGCTTCGGTATAGCCGGTGATGCGCGAGAACGCCGGGTTGACCGAGACGAAGCGGAACTCACGATCAACCACGGCCACCGCTTCAGACATGCTGCTCAGAACTTCCGAGGCGATTCGGCGATCCCGCTCGGCGTGACGGCTATAGGTGATGTCGCGCGCCGTGCCGGCGATACGCAACGCGTTGTTTTGCACGTCGCGCTCGACCACTTTGCCGCGCGAGCGCACCCACACCCAGCTGCCGGCAGCGTTGCGCACGCGGTGCTCGGACTCAAACGCCGGCGTCTGCCCCGTGATATGCGCTTGCAGCAACGCCTGCACGCGGCCTAGATCGTCAGGATGTACGGCGCGTGAGCGCCAGTCGTCGGTTGAGATCTCCTCCTCTGTCGCTCGCCCGAGCAGCTGGTCAGCGCCGATCCGATGCACCACGTTGGCCGCGATGTCCCAGTCCCAAAACTCGTCGCCTGAGCCCCACAGTGCCAGCTTGAGACGCTCTTCGCGCTGCGCCAGCTGGCGTGTCATGGCGTGCTGCGCCCTTCGTCTCTGGTTGCGCCGCGACCAGAGCAACCAAGCAATGAGCGCCACGAGACTGGCGTAACAGAGTCTCGCGAGGGTGCTATTCCACCACTCGGGGATGACGTGCAGCGGCAGTTGAAACTCGCGCTCACTCCAGACGCCGTCGCTGTTGCTGCCGCGCGCGCGCAGCAGATAGCGACCGGGATCAAGGTTGGTGTAGGTCGCCTCGTTGGCTGTGCCGTGTCCTATCCAGTCGCTGTCAAAGCCGTCGAGTCGATACTCAATTTGGGTGCGCAGCGGTTCGGCAAAGTCGAGTGCGGCGAAACGCATGCGCAGCAGTCGCGCCGATTGCGGAACGTCTATAACGTCCAACTCGCGCAAAAATTTGCGCTGTGCACCGCGCGCACCAATCTGTAGACCGGTCAGCACCACGGGCGGCTGGAACTCGCTGGGGCGGATGGAATCAGGATTGAATACGTTGATTCCGTTAATGCCACCGAACATCAGCTGACCATCGCTAAGCGCCAGCTGCGCGCCACCGTTGAACTCCAGATTTTGCAAGCCGTCGGCCATACCGTAATGCTGCACGTCTTCGCTGGTCGGATCGAAGCGGGTGATACCGAGGTTGGTGCTTAGCCAAAGCTTGCCGGTGGCGTCTTCAAGCAGGCCGTATACGGTGGCGTTGGGGAGTCCCTGCGCAGCACCGTAGCGCTTTACTCGCAGCCCAGTGTCTGAGTTGCTATCGGTGACCACGTCGAGCCCGCCGTGACTAGCGATCCACAGTCGCCCGTCGCGCGATCGCAGCACGGCACGCACGAGGTTGTCTGAAATTGACGTTGAATCGTCGCTGCGATGTGCGTGACGGGTGATCGAGCCGGTGGCAGGATCCAGCACAAACAGGCCGTCAAGGGTGCCGATCCACAGGCGCGAATCCTGGTCTTCAAACAGACTCAAAATTGCGCTGTTGCTCAGCGCGTCAGAGCCCTCAGGCGACGCGTTGAAGAAACGCCATACCCCAGTTTCAGGCGTGTACGCCAGCAGGCCGGCAGCCGACGTACCCAGCCATAGCGTTTCGTCTCGTCCTCGAAGCAGGACTCGGTATTGCCTTTCGCCTGTAAGCGCCTGCGCCTGAGGGTCGGGCGGTAGCAGCCGCTGTGCCACGCTGTTGCTTGGATCGAAATTCAATAGTCCCTGATCTGTGGCGACCCAAAGATGTCCCGCGTCGCCACCCGCCAAGCCCACCACGCGCAGGGCCTGCTTGGCTTTGTCGTCGAGCGCCAGTGCAGCGGCCAGCGGGCCGATAAACTCACGCACGCGACCGGTGGCAACCTCGATCTCCTTCAGGCTGCCGTCAGAGGTGCCTGCCCACACGGTGCCGGGCTCACTTTCAAACAGACTACGAATGTTGTTGCTAGCGGGCCTAGTGGCCGACATCGGCGGATCAATCAGCAGGCTGAAGCGCGCGCCCGCGATGGGCGTCGTGGCAAGACCGAACGACTCGCCCCCGACCCACAGCAGGCCGCCTCGGTCCACCATCAGCGCGGTCACCTGCGGGTCGTGAAGGCTTCCGGACAGCCAGCCCAGAGCGTCAAAATTTTGCTGCACTCCGCTCACCGGATTGAATCGAACCAAGCCACCAGCCTGCAGCCCAAGCCAAAGGTGACCGCTGCTATCGCTGGTGATACGTCGCACGGATGGGATGGGGATCGCCTCTGCATCGCTGATCGAGCGCAGTCGGTCATCCTCGCCGAGCCGCATGAGTCCCTTTGCAGTGCCAATCCAGAGTCGATTGGCGGTGTCGCGATGTACCGCCAGCACGTGTGCGTCATCGGCTAAGTTCGAGCTGCTACGGCCGTTGGTATCGATACGAAACAGACCTTCGGCTGAGCCGACAAGCAGTCGATTAGTTGTGTCGAAGGCCATACTTACGTCGCGCCGCATCCCGCCGCGCTGCGCGGCACTGGGCCGGCCCAGACGCATCAGCTCTGTGCGCTCTCCGGTCGCCGGATCGTAGTGTTCGACGCCGGCATCGGTGGCCACCCACAGTTGATTGTTGGGTGCCACCAAAATGGCGAGCGCGCGATCGCGCAGTGGATCGTTGAGCGCCGGTGAAGTGCGAACACGCCCGTTGGCCAGATTGACTGAAGCGACAAAGTGACTGTTGGTGCCGACCCACAGGTGTCCGTTGCCATCGAACGCGAGTGCGGTGAGGAAGCTTTCGGGTAGCGCGTTGGTTTCATCGGTATCGACACCGATGCTTTGAAACTCGCGACCATCGAAACGCTGTAGCCCTGCCTGTGTGGCGATCCAGATATAGCCCTGATCGTCCTGCACGAGCGCTTGTACGGTCCGCTGCAGGAGGCCTTGATCGCCGCCTACCGGGGTGAACTGATAGTCGCGCCGCTCAGCGCTCGCCGTCGTGGCGAGCATTAGCGCGCAAAAAACGCCCGCCACTATTCCGGCCGTCAGTCGACGTCCAGCAATACGCTCCCGTTGGCGTCGTGACGCCCGTCGCATTAGCTTCCTCGGTAAGCGCGAATCGCGGACAGTGAGTGTAGGCGTTCGCCTTTGTGACAAACAAGGCACGCCCCGTGACGTGGCGTCGGAGGGCGCTGGTACACTGCTGCCCCCGCAAGGAAAGTGACCGTGTCCAGCCCCTCTTTACCTGTGTTCGATGTCGTGCAAAGCGAACTGGTTGCGCTTGCCGTGGGAATGGATGCAGACGACCTGCATGGCTCCCTGTGCGGATTTCTGGCAGCAGGCGGAGCGAGCGACAGCACGTCTTGGCCCGAAGGTTTGGCGCTTGATGCCATTGCTGCGGACAGACTGCGTGCGGATCAACCACTGGGTGAGCTCTTTGCGGCATCGGTGGCGCAACTTAATGACGATGAGCTTGGTTTTCAGCTCCTGTTGCCAGACGATGCCGCGCTCGACAATCGTGCCGAGGCGCTGCTTGCGTGGTGTCGCGGATTCATTGGTGGATTCGGTCTTGCGGGTGGACGCACAGCGTCCGACGATGCGCAGGAAGCGCTGGCTGATCTTGGTCGGATTGCGGCCACCGTGCTCAGCTTCGAGGACGCCGAGCAAGACGCGCAGTCGCTGGAGGAGTTGGTTGAGTTCGTGCGCATCGCGGTGCTCTTACTC
This sequence comes from Lysobacterales bacterium, assembly GCA_038257785.1. Lineage (GTDB taxonomy): Bacteria > Pseudomonadota > Gammaproteobacteria > Xanthomonadales > Xanthomonadaceae > JANNWF01. Next base: position 3,836 of record JBBSIY010000028.1, on the reverse strand, counting down.
AACAGCGAGCGCGAGCCGGTTGCGGATGACGATTCAGCAGAGCTGCCTAAGGACACTCTGCATTGAGGGCGATCTAGATGAGAGCAGCTGTGGTGAAATCTGGTGCCGGCAGCTCGGGCCAAAAAAAGGCGCGTCCAGACGGCGCTAGCAAAAGCGAACTCGGCCCGCTAATCAAGCCCGCCGAGTTCGCGCGGCGTCGCAAACAGCTGATGCGGATGGCGGGCCCGGACGCCATCCTGATTTTGCCCGCTGCTGCCGAACGCATTCGCAACAACGACAGCCACTATCCGTATCGGCAGGACAGCGACTTCCTCTATCTCACGGGCTTCAACGAGCCTGAGGCCGTTCTGGTGCTCGTGCCTGGTCGAAAACACGGTGAGTCGCTGCTGTTCTGCCGCGAGCGCAATCCTGAGCGCGAGGCGTGGGACGGTCCGCGTGCCGGTACCGAGGGGGCGGTTGCGCAGGTCGGCATGGACGATGCGTATCCCATCACGGATCTTGACGATATTCTGCCGGGCTTAATCGAGGGCCGCTCGCGCGTTTACTACCACTTGGGGCGCGACGCCGAGTTCGATCTGAAGCTGATTGGCTGGGTAAATCGCGTCCGCGCGCAGATCAAACAGGGTGCGCAGCCGCCGCATGAGTTTCTAGCGCTTGGTCACCTGCTGCACGACCTTCGGCTGTTCAAGAGTCGCGATGAGATTGCAGTCATGCGTAAAAGCGCATCGATCGCCGTTGATGCGCACCGCCGCGCCATGCAGGCCGCGAAGCCCGGCATGTTCGAGTTCGAAATCGAGGCTGAGCTGCTGCACGCTTTTCGTCGGCGCGGCGCTGTGGCGTCATACGAGCCTATTGTGGGAGCCGGCAGCAACGCCTGCGTGCTGCACTATCGTGCCAACAATGCGCTGATGCAGGATGGCGATTTGCTGCTGATCGATGCAGGTGCCGAGCTGCATGGCTACGCGTCCGATATCACCCGCACGTTTCCCATCAACGGTACGTTTACGGCCGCACAGCGCGCCATTTATTCGCTGGTGTTGAAGGCGCAGCTGGCAGCGATAGATGCCGTTAAACCGGGCGCCAACTGGATCGCGCCGCACGACACCGCCGTGCGCGTACTGACCGCCGGCCTGATTGAGCTCGGCTTGCTGAAAGGCAGCCTGGCCAAATGCCTAGAGGACGAAAGCTACAGGCGTTTCTATATGCACAAGACGGGTCATTGGATTGGCCTCGATGTGCACGATGTCGGTGACTATCGCATCGATGGCGAATACCGACAGCTAGAGCCAGGCATGGTCCTGACCATCGAGCCCGGCCTCTACATCGGCGCCGACAGCAAAGGTATTGCGGCGAAGTGGCGCGGCATCGGCGTGCGCATCGAGGATGACGTGCTCGTCACCGCCAGCGGTTGTGAGGTGCTGAGTCAGGCAGCGCCTAAAACCATTGACGCGATTGAAGCGCTAATGGCAACCGCACGCAGCCGGGCGGCTTAGGATGAGCAGCATTGCGTCCCACGGTCAGCAGGTCAGCGCCTATCTGCGCGACCTGCAGGATCGGCTGTGCAGCGGGTTGGCCGCGGCCGACGGCGGCGCAGAGTTCCAAGAGGATGCGTGGCAGCGAGCCGAAGGCGGCGGCGGGCGGTCGCGCGTGCTAAAAAACGGCGCGCTGTTTGAGCAGGCCGGCGTTGGCTATTCGGAAGTATCGGGGGCCAAGCTGCCGCCTTCAGCATCTGCTCATCGACCCGAGTTGGCCGGGGCGGCGTGGCGGGCGTGCGGCGTGTCGCTGGTGTTGCATCCGCGCAACCCGTATGTGCCGACCGTGCATATGAACGTGCATCACTTTCAAGCCATGCGTGATGGTGTCGAGGTGGCATGGTGGTTTGGCGGTGGATTTGACCTAACGCCGTGCTATCCGTTCATGGATGACGTGCAGCATTGGCATCGTGTCGCTCAGCAGGCGTGTCTGCCCTATGGCGATGATGTCTATGCGCAGCACAAGCGCGCCTGCGACGACTATTTTTTTCTCAAACATCGCAACGAGACGCGCGGCGTTGGCGGATTGTTCTTCGATGATTTACACGCGTGGGGCTTTGAGCGTTCGTTCGCCTACACCAGTGACGTCGGCAATGCGTTTCTGGAGGCTTACTTGCCTATCGTCGAGCGCCGTCGCGATACGCCTTTTGGCGAGCGCGAGCGCGAGTTCCAGCTGTATCGCCGCGGTCGCTACGTCGAGTTCAACTTAGTCTGGGATCGCGGCACCTTGTTTGGCCTGCAGAGCGGCGGCCGCACCGAATCCATCCTGATGAGTCTGCCGCCGCGCGTGCGCTTCGAGTACAGCTACTTGCCCGAGCCGGGCAGCGCTGAAGCCAATCTCGCCGATTTTCTGCGTCCGCGTGACTGGCTGGCGGAGGCGAGCTGACCCGCGGTTTTGGCTAGGCACCTCTGCAGCGGCCGAACGATCAAGCCTATGTGATGGGCATTCACGCCATCGGTATCGGTCTTCAATATCGGCACGAAACCCGAATTGCGTTTTCCGCGCCGTACTTCCCAAAATCGTGCTCGATAAAAGATGGCGTCGGCCGGCGCTGGTCCACGGACGCTGACTTTGGCAAGCGTGCATACGCTGCATGCGACGGCGCAGTTGAGGACTCCAAAAAAGAAACCCCGCCGGCGAGGGGGCGCCGACGGGGCTGGGACAGAGGCCAGATAGGGGAGGACCCGACCTCTATCGATTCACCCTAGGGGGAGGGATGAATCTGCAGAGTGACGTTGCGTCACCCGCATACATAGATTACGGATTGCCCCTGAAGGTTCAGTGATGCAGTGCTGAATAAACAATAAAGTTCACGATCGATTAAGCCCGCCGGGCAAGATCGGCGTGAGCTGGTTCACGTTCGCCGCGTGGATCCGCAATTTGAGCCAGTTGTCGTCACAGTCTGTGACAAATGCAGCGTGACGAGAGGCGTCAGTGCGCTTCGTCCCAATTGGCACCGATGCCGATATCGACGACTAGCGGCACGCGAAGTTCCGCGGCGCCCTGCATCAGGGCGCGAACTTCGCTGCACAGCGTGTCGCAGAACTCGACATCGACCTCAAATACCAGTTCGTCGTGCACCTGCATGATCATCAACGCGCGTGTCGAATGCGGCGCTAAGAAGTCCTGCACCCGGCGCATCGCAATTTTTATGATGTCGGCGGCGGTGCCCTGCATCGGCGCGTTGATGGCGGCGCGCTCGGCGCCGGCGCGCTTCGCTGCATTCTTCGAGTGGATCTCGATCAGGTGCAGGCGCCGACCGAACACGGTCTCTACAAAGCCACGTTCGCGCGCACTTTGCCGCGCGCTCTCCATGTAACGATGCACGCCGGGATAGCGCGAAAAATACAGCGCGATGTAGTCCTGCGCTTCGCCACGACCGATGCCCAGCTGTCGGGCCAAACCGAACGCGCCCATGCCGTACATCAGGCCAAAGTTGATGGCTTTTGCGGCGCGTCGCTGATCCCCCGTCACCTCATCGAGCGGCACGCCGAATACTTCTGCCGCCGTCGCGCGATGCACGTCGAGACCGCCTGCAAACGCGGCCAACAGGTTTGGATCTTCCGACAGGTGCGCCATGATCCGCAGCTCGATCTGCGAGTAGTCGCAGGCAACGATCTGTCGGCCTTCGGGCGCGATAAACGCGCGCCGGATGCGGCGGCCGTCGTCGGTGCGTATCGGTATGTTTTGCAAGTTCGGATCAGTGGATGACAGCCGCCCCGTGGCCGCGCCGGCTTGGTGATAGCTGGTGTGCACGCGGCCGGTCAGCTGGTTGATCATTTCCGGCAGCTTGTCGGTATAGG
>JBBSIY010000027.1:0-18391 GCA_038257785.1 Lysobacterales bacterium | reverse complement strand
GTGGTACCGCGACGAATATGAGGCCATGTTGCAGCTGGTAGGAAATGAGCACCCGAGCACTTTGGCCAGCCTGCACCAGCTAGCCGTATCACTGGCGGCGCAAGGCCAGTTCTCGAAAGCGCGGGCATTGAAAGAGCAAGCACTGACACTCTGTCGCCGCGTGCTCGGCGATGAGCACCCTGACACGTTGGCCGCCATGAACGGCCTAGTGACCGCCATGCAACAACAAGGCGATTCTGAAGGAGCGCTCTCCCTTGGCGACGAAGTGCTCGGCATCTGTCGACGCGTCTTCGGCGACCACCATCCTTCCACGTTGACTAGCGGGAGCAATCTCGCGTCAATCCTCGCAGAAGCAGGCGAGCACGCGCAGGCTGAACGAATTCACAGAGTTGTCCTAGAAGCTAGGCGGCAAGTTCTCGGTGCCGAGCATCGTTCCACGCTAAACAGCATGAGCAATATCGCTACAGCTCTATTCGATCAAGGCAACTATGCGCAAGCGAGGCTGCTGCAAGAGGAAGTCCTTTCACTATACGGTCGAGTGCTCGGCACTGAACACCCAGATACCTTGAACAGCAAATGCAATCTTGCCGCAACACTAGGCTGTCAAGGCGATTTTGCTGGGTCGAAGAAGCTTGAAGAGGAGGTGCTTGCAATTCAGCGTCGCCTATTGGGCCACGAGCACCCAGACACCCTAACTACGATGTTTAACCTTGGTGTATCGCTGGCCAACCAAGGAGATCACGATGAGTCGCGGTCAATCAAAGAGCACGTAATTGCAGTACGTCGTCGCGTTTTAGGCGAGGAACATCCGGACACACTGACTGACATGTTCAACCTTGCCAGTGCACTAATGAGTCAAGGCGAGAAAGCCGAAGCAATTTCCCTCAAGGAGAAGGTCCTCGGCAGTCGCCGTCGTGCACTCGGTAATGAGCATCCGGACACTCTTGCTAGCAGCAGGGACCTCGCGAAAATAATGGAGTCGCAGGGCGATCTTGAAGCGGCGCGACCCCTCAAAGAGAAATCGTTAGCTCGCGAGTTTCTGGAGTTGGGCAAGCTCTTTGGGGCCGCAACGAGGATGCAGTGTGTCCTTTTAAAACTGACCCGCTCCTCGCTGGGTTTGGAGCATACAGACACAACCGTTAAAGCTTGGGAACAACTGCAAATGCTCTTGGCAAGTAACGATTGGAGCGCAGCGCGTGCAGTGATTGAGGCCTATCTCCGATGGCTTGCGTTCCGCGATCCAGACTCGCTTTCTCACGAACAACAACAGGTTCGGCGCATGCTTTGCAACCTTCCTGACGATTTGCAGGACGCATTTCCGTTTGATCTTGCGCGCTCCGAATCTATATCCATCGAGGTGGATCCTGCCTGTTCGCATGTACCAACCCGTCTTGCACTGCAGACGGGCCAAACTTATACCTTCGCCGCCACCGGTAAATGGAAAGACTGGTTCGTAGTTTGCGATCACCAAGGCTGGGGAAGCGGCTGGCTCACGCGCTTCAACCGCGTCAAAGGCCAGCCCTTCTTTCGGCTCTGCGCCAGCATTGGCCAGCACGACAACACCGCGTTCGCCATCGACACCACCCAGCCATGGACCGTCCCCGATACGCTGCCACCAGATGGCGACCGTGAGCTTTATCTGTTCGCCAATGATCATCGCTGGATGTACTGGAACAATCGGATCTTGACTGAAGAGCAGGGCGGGCCGCTGCGGGTGAGCATCACGCGTGTTGAGTAGCCCCGAGCGCGCAGCGACGGCAACCGCGAATCGATGGTGGATCTGATGCAGATCGACTGATCGAGTTTGACCACATTCACCTCAACACGGCAGCCACAGCACACGGAGCCCGGGCAGCGAACGCTGAGTCATCGCTCATCAGCCATCCACACGCTGTCGTCAATCTGATTACCGCCCGCAACCAAAGCCTCGCAGCTCAAGATTGTAGCAAAGACACATGACTCAAACCGGCTGTTGCGAAACCACTCTGGCTTGAAGTGGCCGTCGAAATACGTGCAATGAAAGGTTACGCCGTCGAACAGGATTTCCTGCTCCGGCTCGGCGAGATCCAGGACGTTGGCTGCAGGAGGCGGACGCGTCTGGGTGATCCAGCTATCTTCGATCAGGGTGAATGCGGGCGTGATCATCCGTGACTCGGGCGGCGACGAGACAAAGCGGACGCCCGCATGTCCGCTCAGATCAAGCTGCGCCGCACGAAACCGAACATCGCGAAACTCGACGTCGAGCAGCTGGGTGGCATCAATTCGAACGAACCACGCGTCGCTGTCGACGATCCTTACGCCAAGCAAGGTCAAGCCATCTTTGCCGTCCACCGGGCCGGGACCCAGGACGACCCCTGCGATGGTCGAACGCTCGATCTGCAAATGGCGGATCGCACCATTCAAGTAACTGGTGTTTGTCCACTGCGCCTCGCGCAAACGGCCATCCGACCATTCAATGTTCGGCACCAGTCACCGCCATTCGCGCAGCGCCGCGAGCGCCTGCCAGGCGTTGTGACGGACCGCCATTGACTGGGTGGCATCGGCATCCAGGATTTGCACAAGGGGTTCAAGCGCCGGGTCTGCTGCCGCCGGTGCCAGCACGCTGTCCACCTCGCGGCGCGACCATATTTGGCTGGACGCGCCGATGTGATTCATGACCTCCGCCCGGCGTCCCGCAGCCTCAAAACGATCCATTCGCCACACCGCTATTGACGCCAGTATCGCCATGAGCAACAAAAGCAGCAGCCAAGGTGCGCTGCGTCGAATCAGCCCAACCAGACGACGCCGACGCGCCCGAATGATCTGCTCGCCAAGCAATGGCGGCGCATCGTCGCGCCAGTCGAGCGTTTGCGTGTCTCGCAGAAGCCGATGCAGGGCGTCGGGGAATTGCGCGTCGGACTCGCGTCTGACCACCGCAATCGGCAAGCCCAGCGACAAAGCCCTCTGTACTTCCGCTTGACACCAGCTGCTGGCAGCCGATGCCTTGCTGAGCGGGCACACCAACCCATCGCAACGCGCCAGCTCGCGCGCGAGGCCCTGAACGAAGTCGTCCCCCGCCAGCAACTCGCTGCGATCAATCCAGACATGACACTTTGCTGCGAGCAACTCGTCTGCCAGCTTTTTGGCGTCGAGGTGATTTTCGCGGGCGTAGCTCAGGAAGATGCGTGGCGCACGAACATTCATTGATTACGTGGGTTCACAGACATCCAACATGGTGAGATCAAGCCCCATTGTGTCTTGGCCAACTTTCTTCGACCGTTTTGACTGAACCAATGGTTGAATCAGCGATTGTCGTCGGCGAATCGGTTGGCACGAACCCAAAGACAGTGCTTTGTCCATGGCAGCTCTCCGGTGCCGCTCGAACACACCGTTTGAGCGGTGGCCAGATTCCAGTTTTTGAGCTCCTTTCGTCGATCGAACACTTCGTAGTCCACCATGGCATGGTAGATGCAGTACTCGCTCTTGGTGGCCTCGTCGACTTCGACTGTTGCTCCGGCGCAGTGGAACTCCGTCAAGCATTGAAATTTCTCAAATGCATTCGCGTTGCGACGGCCCATCAGCTCCTCTTTCGCTGTCGAATTCGCGCAGTTGCTTGTTGGCAGGAATGGTTGAGGTACTGTCACTGGGGGCTTTGGATCTGGGGGCGGGAAGAAGCCCCGATACGTCCAGTATCCCGTCCCGGCGAGGATCGTAACAATGGCCGCAGACTTGGCGATCATGGCTCCATAGTGTCGTCGTTGATTCCGGTGCCGAATCCGCAACTTGGCTCGCAAACGATCAAGCTCATCGCGCCTCTGCGAGGGGTCAGTCAGGACACAGGCGTCGTTTCGGCTCAGTTCCTTTGGCCAGGACTCGATGGGAAACGCCGCATCGATAGCTATCGGAATGATGGGCTTGCCCATTGCCTCGGCGTCGTCAAACTCTGCCCTGCAGGGCACAGACTGCTCCCAAGACTTCGAGATGAGCAGCAACACTAGGTCAGCACGCTTCACCAGGCCACGGATGGCGAGACGCCAGTCTTCAGCGGTCTCATCAAACTCATGGGCACGCTTGTCAATCATGATCTCGACGAACGCGAGTTCGTTCAGCGCTAGGCTAAGAGTCTCCCGCCACGCGTTGTCCTCCCGCGCATAGCCGACGAAGATCTTCATTTGACCTTTGGGCCCTCACCGATGACGATGCGATCCGGGGTTGCGATGGGCGGCGGTGGGCCAACCAGGTCGATGACGGTGAGCGGGAGTCCTTCTTGCTGCGCCCAGCGCATCAGGCTAAACGCCTCCGAGAAATCGTTGACACGCATGAAGTCCGGATGATTGGACGCGAGCCAATCGAGTAGCGGCTGCAAGTCGCTCTCAAGTTTCGGCAATCTGCGGCCCTCTTCACCGTCATCGCCCTCATCGAAGAAAAACATCGACACCTCAAAGTGGCTCGCAGCTTTCAGTGGGTCAGAGTCAAGTTCCTGACTGACGCCCACCTTGCCCAAGCCGTTTTCATCGACCCTGACGATCACGGAGGAGCTGCGTTCGTAAAACTGCCAGGTGGACGCCTGACCGATGTCAATTTCCATGAGTTCACTCGATATCGGCGTGCCGCCATTGACGGTCTTCGCTTCTTCACTCAAGCCTTCCAGATCGTTGAACCAGAAGTCGACTCGCGCTGCCGCCCACGCCAGCTCGCGACCATGCAGGGCTGGGTGTACGACGATCCTTCGCGGAAGCTCAGTGGCGGCGCTCTGCAGGCTCATCAGCTCCATGAATACTTCGGCCATGGTCGAGGAGTTTTCACTGGCACTGGTGACCTTGTCCTCGAGGGCCTTCGCGCGGACCTCCAGCGCTTTGGTCTGTTGTGGGTCGACGACATCAAACGGATCCATGCTCATCAGAATGAGGATCTCGCCATCGCGGAACCTACCGGCACCGCTGTGGCCCCCGCGCAACACATCGACGGCCGCCATCGCGCTATCTGCAAATAGCGTTCTGCTGCGAACCAGGAAGCGCTCGTCGTCGGATTTTCTCTGCACTTCCAGCACGAACTGTCCAAAGCGATTGTCCCGCGGGTTGGCCAGCCAAGCCGCGTTGTGGATCGAGAATTGCGGGTCGATGGCCAGTTCGCCGCCTACGGCAATGCCGCGTGCCGCGCGGGCAGATCGAATCGCAGTTCGATAAGTCCGCGGTACAGGACGGGGATTGCTTTCCTGGACGCGCCGCCGGTACTCCGGTGGGGGCGGCTTCGGCGTGTCTTCGCGACCGCGCGGCGGCGTGCCTCTATTCTCTGGACTGAACGGGAAGTCGAATAAGGATGGAGAACTTTGCTCAAGAGTGCTGCCGACATAGTTGGAGTAGTGCTGGGCACCCGCTTGCCGCAAGTTTTTCACCTGCGCCGTTTGTGGGTTGCCGGCGTCCCGAGCATAGGACCTCATGTCATCGGGATTTCGCTTCGCGATTTCCCCGGGCATATCGATCCGCGCTGCTTCGCTGAGCTGACGCTGACGACTCGTCAAATCAAACTCCGCGTCCGAAATCCGTTCGTAAACTCGCTCCATCGTGGGATCGAAATCGAGTAGGCGCGGATCGAGGTCTGCCACGCGGCTGAGAAATTCCGGACTCTCGTTTAGCGCAGGAAAGCGGGTTGTCTCTTTCAGAAGTTGGCGCGCGACCTCGTGCAGCCTGGGCGGCGGAACATGCGCCAGAAACGCGGCTCTCATTCCGTCCTTGGTGCTCGAATGCCCTGCAAGATGGACTTCGAGAAAGCCAGCGCGGCTAAAGGCCCGATTACCAATGCGGATCAGCTCAGCGGAATTGCCTTGCTCGTAGACGTAAGCCAGCGCCCTGATGCTGGACTCGATCGCTTCCGGCAACGGCTGGTTGCTGATCGGAGCAGATGAGAAAACAAAAGCGGAAGCGTTCAAGCGGCCCGGATCGGTGTTGGTTACGATTTCGCGCAACCCCCTGAACTCAGCGTCATCCGCGACCGCCGGATGTTGTGACGCCAGCTCCTGGTAAAGATGCGCGAGAACGCGCTCACCTTGCCCGGCTTCATGCATTTCTGCGCGCGTATAGATTTCCCTAAGTACGATGTCTGGGCTGAGTCCCGAAACCTCTTTCCCATCAACCCGGGAAATCGATTCCACAACGTCGCCAAGTCCCGCCTGCTGCAAAGACGTATTGAAACCGCCTGGCGCGGAAGCGACGCCCTGCAGGAACCGATCAATCAACCCATCGAAGGTGATGACGTCCACCCGCCCAGCGGCCGGGAGGTTTGCTGATACTTGAACGAGGCGCTCTGTCGTGAGCGCGGATGTCGCTGCCGCAGCAGCGCCGGCGGTGTCTGTCGTCGCGTAACTTTTCTCGGACGTCACGGCGGCTTGCTGAGTTAAGCGAATCTCGGTACCGCCGGCCGTTCGGGCCTCGTCTTCAGGTGGCGCTCCGCAGGCAGACAGACTCAACCAGACAACAGCCCCCAAGCTGCGTGCGATCAGCGTGCTGCAGCGTCCCTTCGCCATGCTTTTCATGACATTGCCTCCTAGGCCTGAGTGATTTTTTCGACGAAGCGGTCCCGCACAGCGAGACAGCTCGATTTTCGGAACGCCCATTCGCCAGAAGGCGCGAGCAATAGCGCCAGTACGGTCTGTCGTGACTGGATGCCCGCGCGTCCAAACGCTGCGGTCCAGAATGCGTCGCCGGTCGTCGAACCGACCAGTGGCAAGGAGCCTTCGCGCAGAACCAGCTTGCCAAGCAAGTCCTGGTCCTTGGTGATGGATTGCAACAGCGTGTTCGCTTGTCGAACCAAGGCCTGCACTCTCGAAGGCACGCTGACATAAGCACCGAGTGCAAAAATGACTTCATCCGGCACCTCGTCGATGCGGACCACTGGCCCATGCCGGACGCCCTGAATGCGGGGCCTGATGCGGCTGATGTCTTGTGGTCGCATGCTGCGGGGCTCTTCGCGCACCTGATCCATCGAGCCAATGAGGCCGCGCAGCTTTTCCCGCTCTTCGTGGATGGTGGCGATCCTGTCTGCCGACAGATCCGATCCCAATACGGACTCGCGCATCGAGTCGAAGAGTAGCGCGGGGCAAATTCGGGGTGCCTGTGATCGCGAGAGGTCGAGCAGTCCGCTCGTCAACCGCTGCAGTTGTTCGAAGGGGAGGTCATCCACGATGCAGGTAACAAGCTTGCCCATTGCATTGGCGATGGTCAGCTCAGCCATCAGCACATCATTCTCGACGCTCATCGAGCGAGATAGACATCCCAGGACCGCACCCGACATGCGCAGCGCTGACTGGATGCTCTCGGACCATTGACTGCCATCTCGCAGATAGCCGATGTCATTGCGGGCAATGAACTCCTGCGTAAAGCCGAAATTGCCATCGCCCACTCCCGGACGATCAATCCAAACCGATTCGCCCTCTGCAATCAGCGCTTCGACGATGGGTCGAATTCGACTCGCCTTGTCGGCCGAGGCATGGCTCACAAAGATGTAGCTCATGGATTACCTCCAAAACACGACACCGCTGAGTGGATGGCTCTCAATGACGATTTCTCACCGCGAGCCAACCTCACCTGTTCAATGCATTAGCTTCGAGAGCTCGTTGAGTAGCCACCTGAGCTGAGCACCGGTTTTCGATTCCGACTTTCCGTTCGAAGCGAACGCAACCACAGTTCTCATGACCCTCAACTGATCCACCACCGAAGCCAAATTCCCTTTCTTCCGATCCCGCTGAAACGCGGCAGTAAAGTGGCTCAATGCTTCCTGCGCGTTGGCTTCGGTGGGGGCGAGGTCGGCGACGAAGATTCTTGCGACGATTAGGTCGCCGGGGGCGGCGAAGTGCGAGAAGTCGCTGCCTCTTTTTTGAGCGATGCGCTCTTCCGCTTCCTTCAGCAGCGACTTGATCTCGGGTGTTGGTAGCTTGATCTTGGTGACTTGTGCCCAAGCGACAGCGCCGAACATTACGGCGGCGTTGATGAAGGGGTAAGGGTTGTCGCCGTGCTCCGCCATCTTGGCGGCGGCGCTGTAGGCCGCGGCTGAGGCTTGCAGAGCTTTTAGGCGGCGGGGGCCAGTTAGGGCCATGGCTTTCCGCTTGTTGGCGGAGCCGATCAGGTATAGGCGCTCTTGGCTGGGAGCCTCCTGATTGACGCGTTCAAGTAGCGCGATGGCCTCGTCAACGTGGCGCAGCCAGTCGCGGCTGGGCTTGTTTTCTTTGCTGGCGACTACCTGCTCAGAGCGGACGACGAGGTTAAGGAGGCGCTCGATGCTACGCAGCGGCATGCCGGCCTTTTCGGCGGCGAGCGCTTTGCGATACCAGACGATGGCTTGGGTGAAGTCGTGCTTGTCGCGGTAGGCATCGGCGATCTCGCTGCACAACTCGCCGTCTTTGTCGAAGCCTTGCTGGATGGCGTAGTCGGCTTGCGAGCGCAGCTGTTCGATACTGTTGACGCCGGGGATGCCCTCATACGCCAAGTGTCTTGGCGAGCCGTAGCGCTCCTCGTTGCCCTGCCAGCCGCTGGTCTGGCCACCGCTGGCGGTGGGTCGGAAAGAAGGGTCGCCGTAGCACTGGTAGGCGGCCCAGGTGTTGCTGTCGGGGTGCTGCTTGCGGGTTTCGGCTCGCGCTTCGCGCACGGCTTCACCGAAAGTCTCGCCTCGGCGCAGGCTGCGGTAGAAGGTGTTGGCGAACGTGCCGGCGGCGGCATCATCGACTGGCCAGCCGGCGGCGACGACGGCGCGCACGCCGATCTCGATGAACTTCTCCGCAAAGCCGGCGGCGATGGCGCTCGGGCGACCGAGCGGATTGGCGACGACCCCAGAAATTCTGCCGAGATGGCAACAGTTGACGAAGACCAGTTCGGGCACATCGCTCATTTGTTCGATGTTTCGATAGGTGAGGAACTGATGCGGTCCGATCACCATCGCGCTAACCGGGCCTTCTTCTTCCTTGAGTTCATCGCGCGCTAGGCGAAGTTTCGCCAGCTTCGCCAGCTTCGCCAGGTCGGCGGGACGTTCATCAGCGCTGGCAGCGTTTGAAGTGTCGATGCTATCGCTGAGCTTTTCGCACTCGATGCTGAGCCAGATGTGTAGGTCTTCGATGCCGTGACCGGCAAGGTGCACGATTTGATAGGCCTGCGCATGCAGCTCGATCAGGATCGAGCGCGCATCGCGCAGCACCTGATCAGGCACATCAAAGCGCAAGTCAGTCAGCGTTGCGTGCACGCTCTGTGCCTCTTCAAGCGCGCCTGGCAGCGGCGGAAATATGCCGTTCGTGATTGGATCACCGACGACCAGCGCGTTGGCCGCGCGCGCCATACGCGGATTGGCCCGAAAGCGCGCGGTAACGAACTGGCGGACGACGCCGTTGCCCGCATTGCTATCAGGCGCATCACGCGCGCCCGCAGGGGCGCTTTGCCCGGCCAGGATCAGCTCCCACGGATAGCGTGCGGTCACCGGATCGACGAGCAGCCGCATGCGTTCACCGGTGGGCAGGCTGTCCTTAAGATCATTGGGAATCATCATTGCGAACAGCGCGCGACATAGACGATGGTCAGTGTCTCTGCCGCTGATGGCGTGGCTGAGCAGGTCGTCAATCTGACTGGCGTGAGTGCCGACGCCGCGCAGCTCGGCGCGCGCACGATCACCGATGTTTTCGAACAGCAGCTGGCTGCCTTGCTGGGTGATCTTGAGCGGGCTCCACCAGTCGTCCGTCTCGCTCAACACCAGTCGTCGGCGGCCGCCTTCGCCGATACCCACGCCATGCGCGCTGGCATCCAGCTTGAAGCACGCCGCGAGCGCGCTGTCGCCACCCACACCCGCCTGTCGGCCAGTTAAGCCGTACCAAAGCGTGTGCGCGCGGTCTTCATACAGCTCGAGGAACTGAATGCGTTTGAGTCTGAGCGCGTGCACCTCGGCGCTGCTGCGCTGACTCTGCAGCAGCGACAGCGCGCGATGCACGCCCTCAAGAATTGCACTGCCAACGTCGGTGAGCGCCATGCCGCCTTGGCCGCTGCCCACCGCCACAAATGCCAAACCGCGCGAGCTTGGCTGCTGCGCCTCGCCATTGGTCGGCTTGCTTTCCAGCATGCGCGCCGCCCACTCGCTAACGCCCGCCTGCACCGCACGCGTGAGATCGCTGCGGGTCAGCCGCGTGGAGACTTGGCCTAGCCCAATCACCACCGCACCGGGCAGTGCGTCCTGCATGCCGTGTGCGTTGGGGATCACCAGCGCCGTGCCAATTTCACCGGGATAGCGACCAAGCGCGAGCCGCCGACTCAGTGCCTGGTGGAGAAATCGATCAAGCGCCGCCTCAGCGCTAACGATCAAATCGCCGACGTAATGACCGACCACGACGGGATCTTTCGCATAGTGCAAGTTGCCCCAGATCACCTGCACATCGATGTCAGGCAGCGGCTCGGGCTGGCTTACTTCAGGTGCTGCCTCAATATCGAGCGCAGCGGCGATGAGATCACCTTCTGCCGGCAGGAAGTTGATGCGCGGCTCGGGATATGGATGCAGCGCACCGGGCAGGTCGCGCGTGCGCGGCGGCGTAGCGGACAGACGCGTGGTGCTGCCGCTGGCGAGGATGTCGCGCAAGCCTTCATGCAGCGGACGATAGGCCGGAATGCTGCCGTGCTTGGCGGGTACGTACCACGCCTTCACGCCGACCGGGATACCGCTGGCCCACGGCACGCGACCGTCGCCTTCGCGGGTGGCGATGAAGGTCAGGCGGGTGCGTCCGCGAACGACATCTAAATCGGCACGAACCGGCGTGTCGTTAGCCTGCCCGGCGATGTAATAGATATCGAGGCCAGACAGATCCTGTGCGCTCAAACGCTGACGAAACGCCCGGCTGCGCTCAAGCTCGACCTTCGGCGGCAGTGGCCAACCTGGAGGGTTTTGTTTGGCGCTAGCAAGATCAGCCCACGCCTGCTCGCTGAAGTAGTCGCGCTCGCCGCTGACCGGTGCCATGTCCAGCGCGCCCGGAAAATGCGCAGCGATGCCGACGATGTCTTGAATGCTGTTGCGCAGATCAACCAGCGCCAACATTCGCACCAGCTTGTCGTTGCCGGTGAGCAGCAGACTGATCGCATGCGAGCCTTGGTTGGGCGTGCCGAGCATCACGAAGCGTCGATCCGGTAACGTCTCCAACTCGCGCCACACGCTGTCTTTCAGCAGCATCATCGCGCGCACCACCAGCCCGCCCATCGAGTGGGCGACAAAACGAATGGGCCGTTTCAGCGCCACGGCGTCAGCGAGACGCGCCCGCACCGCCTCATCGAGCCTGTGTGCGGCATCCTCAATCGGCAAGCGCCAATCGTAGGGAAACGGCACGACCTCATGATCAGCGGCGAGCGCATCGGCGATGGATTGATAGGTTTCACCATCGAGCGCGCCGAGAGAAACCCCTGTGGCGCTCGCGCCTAAACGCGCAAAGCCGCCACGCACCAGCGCCCAGTGATCGGCCCACACCGCATCGCTGTCTACATTGAGCTGGGTGCCCATGATGCCGGGCAGCAGAAAGACGATCGGTAGATCGCGACCTCCGCTGCGCAGCGGCGGCGTGCGCAGCGGTGCGCGCAGCTGGCCCTGATTGATTGCAAACGGAATCAGCGCATCGACCGTCTTCAGATCGGCGGCGGTCAGCGCCTTGCTGATTACCTCAGACGTGCGCGCGCCGCTGAAATAGCGAAAGTGGCTGATGTCGTCGCCGCGCGCCAGCAGGCGGAACGTCTCGCTCCTCTGCGCTCCGCCAACCATCGAATCAGTGTCGACGACCAGATCGTTTTCGCGCTCGTTGAAGGTATCGACCGCAAACATTTTCAGGCGACCGAACACGCCGCTGCCTTCGGTGTCGCCCGCGACGACTGCCAAGCTATCGGCACCGCGCGCGTGCTCGCTATTGATCAGCGCGCGGATAAAGCTGGAGGCAGGATCCATCGCGTACAGGCCGGGAATCTGGCTGAACTCGATGGTTTCCAGCGTCAGTGCTTTGAGCAGTTCAACCGCGCGTTGCGCGATCGGTTTGAGCGCTATGAGGCCCGTCGCACCGAGCGCGGCTGTGGTGCCAGTCTCGAGCAAGCGCGCCATGAGGTTCACAAATACCGTCAGCCACTTGCGGCCGCGCTCAGACACGCCCGTGGTGCCGCGCGCCGGACAGGCGACGCGGACGAAACGCTCGACGATGAAGGCTTTATCGCGCAGCACTTTGTCTAGCTCGCGCACGCGGCCTGCTAGCGTTGGGTCCAGCGCGTCGAGCTGCGCCAGCTCCTGTGGCGCAAAGCCTGCAAGATTGCCGTTGCGACGCGCCAGCAGCTCACCAATCAGGCCACCGCGCGAGTGGCTGAGCAAATGCAAACGTAGGCCGCCGGGCAGCAAGTTCGCTAGCTCCAGTGCGTTATCGAGCG
Organism: Lysobacterales bacterium; assembly: GCA_038257785.1. Classification (GTDB taxonomy): domain Bacteria; phylum Pseudomonadota; class Gammaproteobacteria; order Xanthomonadales; family Xanthomonadaceae; genus JANNWF01. Next base: position 5,999 of record JBBSIY010000027.1, on the reverse strand, counting down.
GACTCACGCTGAGCGTGCGGTGCTCGAGCGCGAGCATGCGTTGGCCGAAGGTCTGACTGAGTCGCTGCCAGCTATCGCCGCCGTTGGAAGCTGCCAATCCGCCGAAGCTGCCGAACGTCGACGAGATCGTCCCGTGCAGCATCAGCAGGCAGGGCTTGCCGCCGGCAATGAGCTTAGCTTCCAGCGGGGCGAGCTGAAATGGCGCGGACGCATTGGAACCGATCGCGAGTTGAAACAGTCCGGCGTCGATATTGCGTTCGATGTGGCTCAGCAGCGCGCCGCGCGTGAGCTTGGCCGCCACCTCGATCGGATCGACCTTGAACACTTTGAGCAGGCGCACCGCGAGATCACCTAAACCCCGTTCGCTGCTGCGTCGCGGCACCAGCTCAACGTCGCCACGCGAGGTGGCAAGCTCAAAATACGGACTGCTCGCAAGCTCGTCCGGCCGCAGCCACACGCAGTTGCCGTCGCTTAGCTGAAGTTCGCAAAAAGTGCCCGGACCGGCGTAGTTGTCGAGGTCCAATAAACTCGCAGCGGCGCGCTGATTTGGCGCGAGGTCAAGCCCAGCGACTGCGGTTGGCTGGGTATCCGCTAGATCGACCAGCGAGCCGCGCCGCAGGTCTGCATCGGCCATAGCTGCGCCGCGGATGAGCATCGTCATGACCGTTCCCCCTCTGCAAGACTCCCCGTCTTAGAGGTGAGGTGTCACCACGAGCGCAGATTTCGCACCCTTGAGCGAAATTATTTTTCTTACCCTAAATTGCTGCGGCGCTGTTTCGCCCCCGCCCGATTCCGCACGCCCCATCGCACCCGTGCACTGACGCACGATTCCCACGCGTTCGGCAAGCGCTGGTCCTGACCCAATCCTGTTCGGTCAACTCACCGAAACGAATTCGTGCTGAGCCTGTCGAAGGTGCTTCGACTCCGCTCAGCACGAACGAATGTCAACGAAATTGCTGCTCTTTCGAATCACTATCCAATCAAAAGCTAGCAACTCAAACGTCTGCTGGCGGGATCACTCGCTACTCCGCCCGACTCTCGCCGCGCGCGCGCTCGAGCATGAGGTCGACGGTCTGCCGCAGCTGCTCATCCGTGCAGAGATCGCACAGGCCGCGCTCCGGCATCGCGCCGTAGCCTTCAAGGGTATGTCGGTAGGTTTGCGTGATCGGCTGAGCCAGCACGCGCGCCCATTGCGCTGGCTGTGCTGGGTTTGGCGCACCATATGCGCCGCCGGCGTGGCAGCCGGCGCAGACCATGTCGTAGACCAGCTCCGGCGTAGCCAACGGCACCGCTTCGGTCTGCACTTGGCTATCGCGGTATAGCCGGTAGAGCACGCCGGTTTGGGTGAGCACGTACAGCGCCCCGTCGGCCCCCGCCTTGAGGTCGCGGATGCGCGCCTTTAGCTCGCCCAAGATCGGGTATTCCGAGCGCACACGGTCGCCATCAAGATCCAAGCGACTGACGTGCTGACCTTTCAGCGCACCGACCAGCAAGTCGCCATCCCATTCGGGAAACATCGCGCCACGGTATACGAGCAGCGGCGAAATCGCCTCCGACGGCAGGTAGTAGAACAGCGGCTGAGTCATCTCCGGCGCGTGCGTGCCGAGGCCTATTTTTTCCAGCCGATAGCTCATGCCGTACGAAATCGTTGGCCAGCCGTAATTCTTGCCGGCCTCGATCCGGTTGACCTCATCACCGCCGAGCGGACCGTGCTCGGCTTCATACAGGCCACCGCTAACGCGATCAAAGTACAGGCCCTGCGGATTGCGCACGCCCAGCGCATAAATGCGGTCATCGATATCGGGATTGCCGACAAAGGGATTGTCTGCCGGCACCGTGCCGTCATCGGCAAGCCGCAGCAGCTTGCCCTGCAGCCTGTCGCCGCGCTGCGCTAGGCGCTCCTCTGAGCGATCGCCAATCGACACATATAGAAATCCATCGGCATCGAACGCCAGTGCGCCGCCGGAGTTGGAGTAGGACCAGCTATAGGGGCCAGCTTCCAAAATGATCCGCACCTCGCGCAGCGTTTCACCATCAAGCACAGCGGTGGCGACGGCGGTGAGCGTGTAGGGCTCGGCGTTTTCGTCAGCCTTGGAATAGCTGAAGTAGATCCGCCGATTGCGTGCAAAATCCGGATGCAGCGCGACATCAAGCAGACCCAGCATCTCATTACTGGTGGCAATGGCCGGCAAGCCAGTGATCGCGCGCGGCGCATTCTCGCCAAAGCGGTAGCGAAGCAGGCGACCGCCAATTTCGGTGATCAGCACCTCGTCTTCGGCCATGAACTCGAATGCCCACGGCCGATCCAGCCCTTCGACTATCGTCGCCAGGCGCGCATTGCGGATATTCATCGCCTCAAGTGAGGGCAACTCGCCCCGATAGGCCACGCTGCTTGCCGCCTGTTGCGGCTCGTCCGCCGGATCCGACACGGCTGATTCCACGACTGATCCGCTAGCGCCGTCTGACGCAAGCTCAGGTGGCGGGCCCGCGTCGCCTTTCGATCCGTCACCGTGATCGGCGTGGAGCCAAGCCCAGGTGACGAGGACAGCCAACAGGCCGATCGCGACGAGCGCATAGCGACCACGCACCTTCACCGCCTGCTTCCGCTCACCGCCCATTTCAATCCTCTCCGCCAAGCGCCATTGCGGCCATCACGGCGAGCAAACTGCTGCGTCGCGATCCGCCGAGGCGCAGACGATACAGGGCGAGACAAAGGCCAGCCAATCATCGCCATGCGACGGTTAAGAAAAGCACGTGAACTGGAACGCGCCCGCACAAGCAGGCGTGGGTGGCACTAGCAGCTTCCTTCAAACGGCTGGCTGCGCACTGTGCGATCGCTGAAAGCGGCCGAACCACGCGACGATGCGGTCTTTGCGCGTCTCGAAGCTGTCGTAAAACGTCGGCACCACGAGCAAGGTTAGGAACGTCGAGGTAATCATGCCGCCGATGATCGAGATACCGAGCGGACGGTAGAAGTCTGAGCCCTCACCCATGCCAATCGCCACCGGCAGCATGCCGGCAACCAGCGCAAACGTGGTCATCAAAATGGGCCGCAGACGCTCCTTGCCGGCCATGATCAGGGCGCTGTCGCGATCCATGCCTTCGGCCTCCTTCTTGCGTGCAAAATCGATCAGCAGGATGGCGTTCTTCGCCACCAGCCCCATCAGCATGACGATGCCGATCAGGCTCATCAGGTTCAGCGTTCCGCCGGTTAGCTTCAACGCCAGCACCACGCCAATGAGCGAAAGCGGCAGCGACAACATGATCGAAATCGGCGTCAGAAAGCTGTGGAACTGCACCACCAGAATCAGGTACATCAGCATCACGGCGATACCCAGCGCGCGCAGGATACTGCCGAACACTTCTTCCTGATCGCGTCCCGCGCCGCCGACCTTTAGGTCATAGCCGGGTGGAAAATCCATCGCCTTGGCCAGCGCCATCGCGTCACCAAACACTTCGCCAAAGCTGCGACCCTGCACGTTGGCGGTGACCGCAATCGCGTTTTCGCGATTGAAGTGCTCGATTGCAGTGGGGCCTGTTCCCATCGTGACTGTAGCGATCTGGCTGAGCGGGATAATCTGATTGCCGGCGGCGACAATCGGCAGCGTCTCAAGGTCGGACGCTGCCGCGCGATCTTGCGGCGACAACCGCACGGCCACATTGCGCGTCTCGCCGGTCGGATCGATCCAATCGCCGACTTCGACACCGGCAAACGCAACGCGCAGGGCGGTAGCCGCATCGCTCATGGAGATCCCCAAGCTCGACGCAAGTCCGCGATCAATCTCAACCTGTAGCTCGGGCTTTGGCTCCTGCGTCGACAGGCCCACGTCAACCGCACCTTCAATACCGCGCAGCTTTTCAGCATAGGCGGTCACTAGCTCAGTCAGCTTGCGGCTGTCTGGCCCACGAAACTGGATTTGCAGCGGCTTCTGGCTGCCGTTGTTGAGGTCGTCAGAAATGCTGAACTCTGCGCCGACAAGCCGCTTGATGTCGCCGCGTAACGATTGAGCGATCTGCTTGGCCGTGCGGTCACGCTCGTCCTGCGGCACGAAGTCGACATAGACCTGCGCGCGACTCGCATTGCCGCTAGTACCGACGGTCGTTTGTGTATACGAGACCTCCGCCAAGCCGCGCGCCATCGCAGCTGCCTGCTCGGCCTTGATTCGCGTGTACTGCAGACTTGAGCCCGACGGCGCAGTGATCTCGATTTGGATGCCGCCGTTGTCGGTTTCCGGCAGAAAGCTTGAGCCGACCGATTGGGTTGCAATCATGCCGAAGGCGAACGCAAACGCGCCAATGGCCAGCATCCACATGCTGATGCGGTGGTGCAGCGCCCAGCTAATCACGCGCGAATAGCGCTGCGCCTGCGCGTCAAACCAAAGGTTAAACCGCTGCAGCACGCGGCCAACCGGCGAGCGTTTGCGGGTGTGCTGATCGATGGGATCGCCCCAGTACGCCGACAGCATCGGGTCAAGACTAAAGGCCACAAACAGCGATACCAATACAGAGGCCGCAACCGTAAGCCCAAACGGCTTGAACCACTGGCCCGGCACGCCTTCCATAAAGGCCACCGGAATAAACACGGCAATGATCGCAAACGTCGTCGCCATCACCGCCAGACCAATCTCGCGCGTGCCTTCGCGCGAGGCGGTGAGCTTGTCTTTCCCCATTTCCATATGCCGGACGATGTTCTCGCGCACCACGATGGCATCGTCAATCAGCACGCCAATTGCCAGACTTAATCCAAGCAGCGACATGAAGTTGAGGGTAAATCCGCAAACCCAGACCGCGATAAATGCCGCCAGTACCGAAGCCGGTAATGCCAGCGCGGTGATGACGGTCGAGCGCCACGAGTTAAGAAAAATATATACCGTCAGAATCGTCAGCAATGCGCCGAGCGACAGCGCCTCGATCACGTTGTTGAGCGACGAACGCACCGACTCGCCGTCGTTGAACACGACTTTCATTTCGACATCAGCAGGCAGTTCGGGACGCAGCTCATCCAGCGCCTTCAATACGTCATCGGTCACCGTCACCGTGCTCTCTTCGCGTGACTTGGTCACCGCCACGCCAACTGACGGCTGACCGTTGAACAATGAGTAGCTGCGCTGCTCGGCGTGCCCATCCTGGATATCAGCGACCTGACCTAGTCGCACCGTGGCATCGCCCTGCCGTTTGACGACGACCTGCTCGAACGCCGCCACATCTTTAAGGCGACCGAGCAGACGAATACTCTGCTCGTCCAAGCCGTTTTCTACGCGCCCCACGGGTGCCGCTAGATTTTGCGCCCGCAGCGCACTCAGGACGTCAGTCACCGACACATTGACTTCGCGCATGGCCTCGCTGCGCAGGAACACCGTCATCTCACGCTCTTGCTCGCCCTCCAGCTCGACCAGCGCGACGCCAGGAACCGTGCGCAACTCGCGCGCGATGGTCAGCTCGGCGAGCTGCGAAAGCGCCATCGGCGATAGGCTTTCGCTCGACAGCGCGATATTCATCACCGGGCGCGCCGATGGATCAACGCGCTGCATGAAGGGCTCTTTCATTTCCGTCGGCAGCTTGTCGCGCACGCTGGCGATCGCATCGCGGAGTTCCTGCGCGGCCTCAATCAAATTCTTATCGAACTCGAACACCACCACGATGGTGGCCGAGCTGTCGCGCGCGTAGGAACGGATATCGCGAATGCCGGAGATCCCCGACATCGCGTCCTCGATGCGATTGAGCACCTCACGTTCGACCGTTTCCGGCGACGCGCCGGGGTACGGCACGTTTACTACAATCACCGGCGGCTGCACGTCTGGCGTCTGATTGGTCTTGAGATTGGTCAGCGCAAAATAGCCAAACACCATCAGCGCCAAGGTGACGACGACGGTGACGACCGGTCGCTTGATACTGAATTCGGACAGGAACACGGCCTAACCTCCCTGCGGCCCGGCCACTTCCGCCGGCGGCGCGACCTCTTTCAACGTCGCCACAGCGCCATCTTTCAACGCGCCCAG
>JBBSIY010000026.1:0-18853 GCA_038257785.1 Lysobacterales bacterium | reverse complement strand
TGCACCTGCTCGGAGGTGAAGCGGCGCGAGTACCGCAACCGGATCTCCGGCCCGATCGCCGACCGCATCGACATCACCCGCTTCGTCGAGCCGCTGCGACCAGGTGCGGCCGGCACGCTGCCCTTCGAGCGCGTCGAGGACTCCGCCACCATCCGAGCGCGGGTGTCGGCCGCTCGCGCGCGCCAGGCCCGTCGCTATGCCGACCTGCCGTGGCGGCTCAACGCGCACGCTCCGGGACCCTGGTTGCGCGATCACGCCGCGCTCGAGCCGGTGGCCCACCAGCGCCTCGAGGACGAGGTGGGCAGGGGTCGCATGACTCGACGAGGCGCCGTCCGGGTGCACCGGGTGAGCTGGACCCTGGCCGACCTGCGTGCGCTCGAGCGCCCCGGCACCGACGAGCTGGACGTCGCCCTCCGGCTGCGATCTGCGGCACCGCTGTTGTCCGCGTCGATGCGGCCCGTCGACCACAGCGACGTCGTGGCATGACGAGGCTCGACGACGACCGGGCGGCCCGGGTGGTGCTCTCGCTGGTCGGTGAACCCGGCGACCCACGGCTGACGGACCTCGTCGATGATCTCGGGGCCAGCGTCGTGCTGGAGGCCCTGCGCGCGCAGGGGCGGTCGGGCGGTCTGGGCGCCGACCTTGCCGACAGGCTCGCGCAGGTCGACGCCGACGTGGAGCTCGAGCGGGCCGACCGGGCCGGGGTGCGCTTCGTGGCTCCAGGTGACGACGAGTGGCCCGTCGCCCTCGAGGACCTGGGACGGGCGCCGCACCTCCACGAGCGAGGGGGAGTCCCGGTCGGGCTCTGGTGCCGCGGACCTCTCGGCCTGGCGGACGCCACGGCGCAGGCCGTGGCCGTCGTCGGCTCACGCAGCTCGACGACGTACGGCGAGGAGGTGGCGACCGGCATCGGCGCGACGTTGGCCCAGCACGGCTGGACCACAGTCTCCGGTGCCGCGTTCGGCATCGACCAGGCCGCCCACCGCGGCGCGCTCGGAGCGCCGGGCCCCACCGTGGCCGTCCTGGCCTGCGGTGCCGACCGGGTCTACCCCACCGCGCATCGGCGCCTGATCGACCACATTGCCGAGGTGGGGCTGGTCGTCTCCGAGGCAGCACCCGGCACGGCTCCGACCCGGATCCGGTTCCTGAGTCGCAACCGCCTGATCGCGGCCATGAGCGCCGGCAGCGTCGTCGTCGAGGCGGCGGTGCGCAGCGGGGCGCTCAACACCGCCAGCTGGGCCGCCGGTCTGGGTCGGGTGGTGATGGGGGTGCCGGGACCGGTGACGAGCGCCTCCTCCAGTGGAGTCCACCAGCTGCTGCGGGCCCGCGACGCCCTGGTGGTCACCCGAGGCGAGGAGGTGCTGGAAGTGGTAGCGCCGATGGGCTCCCACCTGCTGGCCGAGCCCCGGGCTCCTGACCAGCCCCGCGACCGGCTCGACCCGGTGCAGCGGCAGGTGCTCGACGCTGTGCCCCTCGTACGCGCGGCCGACCTCGTCTCGGTCGCGCGCACCGCCGGGCTGTCCCGAGCGCGCACCTCCGAGGCGCTGCGTGCGCTGCACCGGATCGGGTTCGTCGAGCAGCTGCACGACTCGTGGCGCCAGGGCAGCGGCGAGGAGCACGATCCAGCGCGCTGACGAGGCTCCGAGGTCCCGGCCTCAGGCCGGTCGCGGCCCTACGCTCAGCTGGTGAGCAAGAGCCAGGATGCCGACGTGGGCGGGCAGGACGAGGCGCTGCCCGAGGCTTTCAGCCAGGTCCTGGCCGGCTACGAGCGTCACCTGGTCTCCGAGCGCGACCTCGCTCCGCACACGGTGCGTGCCTACCTCGGTGACGTGGCCTCGCTGCTCGACCACGCCGCGAGGATGGGGCACGTGCGGCTCGGCGACCTCGACCTGCGGGTGCTGCGCAGCTGGCTGGCCAACCAGCAGACTCGCGGCAAGGCCCGCACCACGCTGGCCAGACGCTCCACGGCGGCGCGTGTCTTCACGGCCTGGGCCCACCGCTCCGGCCTCGTCGTCACCGATCCCGGAGTCTCGCTCGGCTCGCCTCGGCAGGCGCGCCGGCTGCCTGCGGCGCTGAGTGCGGGGGAGGCCCGTTCGCTCCTGGAGGCGGCCGCGGCCCGAGCCGACGACGGCAGCCCCGTCGGACTACGCGACGTGGCCGTGCTGGAGCTGCTCTACGCCACCGGGATCCGGGTGGGCGAGCTGTGCGGTCTCGACGTCGACGACCTCGACCGCGACCGTCGCGTGCTGCGGGTGCTGGGCAAGGGCCGCAAGGAGCGCACGGTGCCCTACGGCGTCCCGGCCGAGCGCGCGCTGGCGCGCTGGCTCGACGAGGGTCGACCGGCTCTGCTCGTCGCCGGTGCAGCCGGCGCGTTGTTCCTCGGAGCGCGCGGAGGCCGCGTCGACCAGCGGGTAGTGCGCCAGATGGTGCACGTGCGGGTGGCCGACGTGCCGAACGCGCCCGACCTCGGACCTCACGGCCTGCGGCACAGCGCCGCGACCCACCTGCTCGAGGGTGGAGCCGACCTGCGCTCGGTCCAGGAGCTGCTCGGCCATGCCTCGCTGGCGACGACCCAGATCTACACCCACGTCAGCAGCGAGCGGCTGCGGTCGGCGTACCGGCTGGCCCACCCACGTGCCTGAGTGAGCGGCAGCAACCGCACCGGGCCACCCCCGACCAGCAGCAGCGGGTCGAGGTAGGTCTCGCCTCGGCGCAGGCCCCAGTGCAGGCAGCTGCCGGGGAAGCAGTGGCTGCCCGATCGAGCCAGCGTGCCCACCACCTGCCCCTGCGTGACGCGGTCGCCGACGCTCAGCGCGGTCTGCACCGGCTGGTAGGTCGTCCGCATCCGCCCGTGGTCGACCACGACGACACCGCGGCCGGCGATCGGGGCCGCGAAGCTGATGGTGCCGCCCAAGGAGGCCCGTACCGGGGCTCCGGGCCAGCCGGCGAGGTCAACGCCTCGATGACCCGCGCCCCAGCGCACCTCGGGCGGGTCGAAGCCCGCCACGATCGAGGGGCGCGGCTGGAGCGGCCAGACGCCCTCACGCGACGGCGTCCAGTCGTCGGCGTGGGAGGCGGGTGGGGCCGGTCCGAGCGTCAGGCAGATCACGACGGCGAGGAGCAACATGGTGACGCGCATGGAGGCACGGTGCGCCCACCGTGGCCAGGAGGGGTGACGCCGAGACCCACCTGTGGACGGCCTCCGGTTCCACGCGCCTGTGGACGCCGACCGGACGGCGACCGAGGCGTTGTGACAACCCCCATCCGGCGACCTAGACTGAGCCACAGCAACCCACCATGGGTTGACTTCGCACGCCCGTTTCCGTGCCTCCGGTGTTTCCGCACCGGTGGACCCCCACGGGTGAGTGCCCCGGCAGTCCCCGGCAACGGGGCGGGTTGCTCGCACGAGCGTCAGGGCAGGACACCCCGTCACCGAGGCACCACGCGGCGTGACGGGCGCCTGCAGGAACTGAAGACACCGTCGACCGGGCACGCGCGCGTGCCCGGCGGCACGACACGGAGAGAATCACATGGCAGTCGTCACCATGCGCCAGCTCCTCGAGAGCGGCGTCCACTTCGGGCACCAGACCCGTCGTTGGAACCCGAAGATGAAGCGCTTCATCATGACCGAGCGCAACGGCATCTACATCATCGACCTGCAGCAGTCGCTGTCCTACATCGACACCAGCTACGCGTTCATCAAGGACACCGTGGCCAAGGGCGGCACGATCATGTTCGTCGGCACCAAGAAGCAGGCCCAGGAGGCGATCGCCGAGCAGGCGACCCGCGTGGGCATGCCCTTCGTCAACCAGCGCTGGTTGGGCGGCATGCTGACCAACTTCCGCACGGTTAAGCAGTCAATCGCCCGCTTGAAAGAGCTGGACGCGATGGACGCTGACGGCAACTACGGCAAGCTGGTCAAGCACGAAGTGCTGGGCCTGCAGCGCGAGCGTGAAAAGCTCGAAGCAACGCTTGGCGGCATCAAGAACATGAATCGCCTGCCGGACGCGCTGTTCGTGATCGACATCGGCCACGAAAACATCGCGGTTCAGGAAGCCAAGAAGCTGGGCATCCCGGTCATCGCGGTGGTCGATACCAACTACGACCCAGCCTTAGTTGACTACGCCATTCCGGGCAACGACGACGCGATCCGCGCGGTGCAGCTGTATGCGCGCGCAGCGTCAGACGCCGTGCTTGAAGGCAAGGCCGCTGCGCCGATCGTCGGCGGTGCCGATGACGAGTTTGTTGAGCTTGACGCTGACGGCAACCCGGTTTTAGTGCGTGAGAACGAGCGCCCCAAGCCAGCGCCGCGTCGTGATCGCGAGCGTCCGGGTAACAAGCGTCCGGGTCCAGGCAGCGCACCGCGTCGTCCTGCCGCCGCGCCGCGCCCGGCTGACGCTTCGTAATACACGACCAGTAAGCCCGCAGACAGCTTTCGTACGATGTTTGTCATCGACGCGACTGACACTGCCACCGGCGTTGGCTTGCGCTAACGCTGCGACTCTTCGGAGTCTGATCTCCTGCCGGCCGCGTATCGCGGCCGGCTTTCGCACATCGATTCGCGACCTGCCATTCGCGACATACCGAGGAACCTCATGGAAATTACTGCAAGTCTGGTAAAGGATCTGCGCGAGCGCTCCGGCGCCGGCATGATGGAATGCAAAAAAGCGCTGACCGAGCACGCTGGCGACATCGAAGCGGCGATGGAAGGCCTGCGCAAATCAGGCTTGGCCAAGGCCGACAAGAAGTCCGGCCGCGTCGCGGCGGAAGGTCGCATCGTCAGCGCGCAGGCAGGCGGCAATGCGGTTCTGATCGAAATCAACTCTGAAACCGACTTCGTCGCCAAAGACGAGAACTTTCTCGACTTCGCCAACGCTGTCGCTCCCGCAGCGCTCGCCTCCAGCGCAGCCGACGCCGAAGCCCTGAAGCAGGTTGCACTTGCCAACGGCGAAACAGTGGAAGGCGCGCGCCTTGCCCTAGTTGCCAAGGTCGGTGAGAACGTACAGGTGCGCCGTTTGAGCCGCGTCAGCGGTAGCAACACGGTCGCAGCGTATGTGCACGGCGGACGCATCGGCGTGTTGGTCGAAATGACCGGCGGCGATGAAGAGCTCGCCCGCGGCATCGCAATGCATGTCGCCGCAATGAATCCGGCTCACAACAAAGCGGTCGACGTGCCGGCTGAGTTTATTGCCAAGGAAAAAGAAATTGAGCTGGCCAAGATGTCCGACAAGGACCGCTCCAAGCCTGCCGAAATTCTTGAAAAAATCATCAGCGGCAAGATGAGCAAGATCATCAACGAAGTGACGCTGTATGGTCAGCCGTACGTGCTGAACACTGATCTCACCGTTGAAGCCACGCTCAAAGCAGCGGGCGCGGACGTCGTCAGTTTCCAGCGTCTTGCGGTCGGTGAAGGAATCGAAAAAGTGGTCGAAGACTACGCTGCTGAAGTGATGAAGCAAGCCGGTCTAGCCTAAGCGTCATCGCCACATCGCTGTAAACCCGAGGCCGCGCTAAAACGCGGCCTCGGCGTATTTGGGCTCAGCCTATGGGCCTAGACTTCCTCGACAGCCGGCAGCCACCGGGCCTCTCCGTTACACTGCTGCTGTTTTGCCTGCCGGACTTCCATGCTGTGAACGCCATCGCCCCAGTCAGCGACATCTCGCCCGTGCCGGCATCGCCAGTGCAGCCCATCGGCGATGCGACAGATTCGCCGAAGCCGAAGTACAAACGCATCCTGCTTAAACTCAGCGGCGAAGCACTGATGGGGCGCGGAGACTACGGAATCGATCCCGAAGTACTGTTCCGGCTTGCCCGTGAAGTGCTGGATATCAGTCGAGTCGGGGTTCAGGTAGGCGTAGTCATCGGCGGCGGCAATATATTTCGCGGCGCTGGGCTCGCCGCAGCGGGTATGGATCGCGTCACCGGCGACCACATGGGCATGCTGGCAACCGTGATGAACGCGCTGGCGCTGCAGGATGCTATCGAGCAGCTTGGCGGTGTCGCCCGAACCATGAGCGCGCTGAAGATCAATGAAGTCTGCGAGGACTTTATCCTCCGCCGCGCGATTCGCCATCTAGAAAAAAACCGCGTCGCCATATTTGCGGCGGGTACGGGCAATCCATTCTTTACAACCGATTCGGCCGCCGCTTTGCGCGCTATCGAGATCGGCGCTGGCTTGCTCCTCAAAGCGACCAAGGTAGACGGCATTTACGACAAAGATCCGAAGCACCATGTCGACGCCCAACGATTTGAATCGCTGAGCTACAACGACGTAATTGCCCGCGATCTAAAAGTCATGGATACCGCCGCCTTTGCACTTTGTCGCGACTATGGTATCCCGCTGCGCATCTACGACATGAGCCAGCCAGGCGATTTGATGCGCATCGTCTGCGGTGAGCCCATTGGCACGCTGGTGAGCTAACACCCCGCACAGCCAGCGGACATAGAGCGGGCTTGCCTGCCGCCGCGCGGCTATAATTCTTTCTTTTGTTGCAGCTGGAGCCACGTATGCTCGATTCAATCAATTCTGACGCCCAGACGCGGATGCAAAAGAGCGTAGAAGCGCTGCGCCATGACTTGACTAAGCTGCGTACAGGCCGCGCCAGCACGGCGCTGGTGGAACACCTGAAGGTCAACTACTACGGCTCGGAGGTCCCGCTATCGCAGGTCGCCAGCGTCACCATCGCTGACGCGCGCACGCTAAACATCGCGCCGTGGGAAAAGCAGATGGTGAGCGCTGTTGAAAAAGCCATCCTTGCGTCCGACCTTGGCCTGAATCCGAACACTGCTGGGCAGATGATCCGCATTAACTTGCCAGCACTGACCGAAGAGCGTCGACGCGAGCTATCAAAGCACGTCTCGCACGAGGGCGAAAACGCAAAGGTCGCCGTGCGCAATATTCGTCGTGATGCGATGCATCAGGTCAAAGAACTGCTGAAGTCCAAGCAGATTACCGAAGACGAGGAGCGCAAGGCCGAAGACGATATCCAGAAGCTGACCGATCGCTTCGTCAAAGAAGTGGATGGTGTCGTCAAGCACAAAGAAGACGAGCTGATGGCGGTCTGAGCACTGCCTGACGCGTGACTAGCGCCACTCAGCCATCGGACGCGCCTGTCCGCCCGCAGCATATTGCCATCATCATGGACGGCAATGGCCGCTGGGCGAAATCGCGCATGCGTCCTCGCACCATCGGCCACCGCGCGGGTGCTCGCGCCGTCAATCGCTGCATTGACTGGTGTCTTAGCAACCGAATTGACGCGCTAACGCTGTTCGCATTCTCTAGCGAGAACTGGCGACGTCCGGCGGAGGAAGTGGGCGCGCTCATGCAGCTGTTTATGCGCGCGCTTGATCGCGAAGTAGACGAACTCGCGCGACGCGGCGTAAAGCTTCGCTTTATTGGTGAGCGCACAGCGTTCAGCGCTGACCTGCAGCAGCGGATGTCGCGTGGCGAGCAGGTAACGGCCGCTGGCGAGCAGCTGATGCTAACCATCGCCGCCAACTACGGCGGTCGCTGGGATATCGCCAATGCATGCAAGCAGCTCGTTGGCGAAGTTGCCGCGGGCCGCCTTGACGTTGATCACATCGACGAGGGGGCGCTGACGCCCTATTTGTCGATGGCAGATCTATCTCCGCCTGACTTGTTCATTCGCACCGGCGGCGACCGCCGCATCAGTAACTTCCTGCTATGGCAGCTGGCCTATTGCGAGCTGTATTTCACCGAAACCCTATGGCCTGATGTCAACGAAGAAACGCTGAACGAGGCGCTGCATGATTTTTCGCGCCGCGAACGTCGCTTTGGCATGACCAGCGATCAACTGCGCGCGGGAGAAACGGCATGAAGCAACGCATCGTCACCGCCCTCCTGCTGGCGCCGCTAGCGATCGCAATGATGCTGCTGGCACCCACCGCGTGGGTCATGATTATCCTAGCAGTTGCCCTGCTGTTAGGACTGTGGGAGTGGACACGCCTTATCGGCGTCACGTCAGCGACCGCGCGCATAGGCGTGATAGCAGCGCATGCGGCCGCCATGCTGATGCTTGCGCTTTACGGCTGGCCTGCCAGCTTTGTGTACGTGGCGACCGCCGGGGCCACATTCTGGCTGCTGGCCTGCGCTTGGCTGCTAAAACCGACGCTAGGCAAAGCTTCGGCGTGGCTGCCGCTGAAACTTCTGGCGGGCACGCTGATGATTCTGCCGACGTGGGCTGCGATTAGCCTGCTGCATGCCGATGGCCCGCTCGGGCCGCGATGGGCACTGTTTGGGGTGCTGCTGGTGTGGGCCGCGGATACCTTCGCGTACTTCGCCGGCAGCCGCATTGGCGGGCCAAAGCTTGCCCCAAAGATCAGTCCGGGTAAAACATGGGCGGGCTTTTGGGGCGGCGTAATCGGTGCGTGCGTGATTTGTATTCCTGCCGCGCCGCTGCTGGGCGTCGGCTGGGATCGACTGCCGGTTTTTATTGCGTTAGGCCTCCTTGTTGCGTTCGCGTCTGTCATTGGCGACCTCTTCGAGAGCATGATGAAGCGGCAAGCGGGCGCCAAAGATTCTGGCACCTTGATCCCGGGCCACGGCGGAGTAATGGATCGAATCGACAGCGTTGTCGCGGCGCTGCCCGTATTCGTGGTCGGCAAACTATGGTTAGCGCTTTGAAGCGGCGCGCTCCCGGCGACGCCAAGTCAGCATGAGGACGGTCGCCGTGCTCGGTGCGACGGGCTCAATTGGGAGCAGCGCACTGGACGTAATTGCCCGCCATCCGGAGCGGTTTCGCGTCGGCGCGCTCAGCGCCCATTCACAGGTCGATGCGCTCATTGCGCTGTGTCGGATATACCGTCCGGCGCACGCCGTGATTGCCGACTCGCGCCTGTTTGAGGCGCTGAAAAAAGGCCTGCGCGCTGAAGGACTAACAACGCATGCGCACGCCGGCCCGCAGGCGCTGGTCGAGCACGCAGCAGACAGCCATTGCGACACCGTTGTTGCAGCCGTCGTGGGCGCAGCAGGCGTCCCCGCGGTGCTTGCTGCTGCTGACGCCGGCAAGCGCCTACTGCTCGCCAACAAAGAGGCTGTGGTCGTAGCCGGCGACCTGCTGATGCAGTCAGTGGCGGCGAACGGCGGCGAACTTCTGCCAATTGACAGCGAGCACAACGCGATTTTCCAATGCTTGCCGACACCTGCCCTGGCAGCAGCTGCCCGACCGGGAGTGCGTCGAATCCAGCTGACCGCGTCCGGCGGTCCGTTTCGCGGCTGGACATCGGCAGCATTGGCCTCGGTGACGCCGGCGCAGGCCTGCAAGCATCCACGCTGGTCGATGGGGCAGAAGATCTCGGTTGATTCCGCCACGCTGATGAACAAGGGGCTGGAGGTCATTGAAGCGCACTGGCTGTTTGCAGCGCCAGCCGACGCCATTGAAGTGGTGGTGCATCCGCAAAGCATTGTGCATTCGCTGGTGGACTTTGAGGACGGCTCCTCGCTAGCGCAGCTGGGGCTGCCCGATATGCGCACTGCGCTGGCCTGCGGTCTGGCTTGGCCGGAACGCATTGATGCGGGCGTCGCCTCACTTTCGCTCATCGACGTGGGCCGCTTGGATTTTGAGCCGCCGGATCGCGCCGCATTCCCCTGCCTGGACCTCGCCTACCGCGCACTGCGCGCCGGCGTGGCCGCCTGCACCGTTCTCAACGCGGCCAACGAAGCGGCGGTTTCAGGCTTCCTTCAGGGCCGAATCGCTTTCCTCGACATCCCGCGCCTCGTGGAGACCTGCTTGGATGACCTCGCTGAAGCGAACGCTAGCAGTCTCACAGACCGACTTGAACTCGATGACACCACGCGCATCCACGCAAACGAGTGGATAAGGCGACGCCAATAACGATGGATAATGTAAGTGCGGACTGACCTCAGGATCACGCAGCATGGGTGAGATATTCGGATCGATCTGGTGGCTGATCGTCAGCTTGGGCGTGCTGGTGACGTTTCACGAGTTCGGCCACTACTGGGTGGCGCGACGCTGCGGCGTGCGCGTGCTGCGCTTCTCCGTGGGTTTTGGCAAGCCGTTGTGGAAGCGAATCGGTCGCGACGGCACTGAGTACGTGATTGCGGCCATCCCGCTGGGAGGCTACGTGAAGATGCTGGACGAGCGAGAGGCTGATGTCGCGCCCGCTGATCGCCACGAGGCGTTCAACCTCAAACCGGTCTGGCAGCGCATCGCCATCGTCGCGGCGGGGCCGGCATTCAACCTTCTGCTGACACTGCTGTTGCTGTGGCTCATGTTCTTGGTTGGTAAGGGCGACTTTTTACCGATTGTGGGCCGCGCCACTGGCATTGCGGCCACCGCAGGCCTGCAAACCGATGATCGCCTAGTCAGCATCGATGGTCAGCGAATCGATACGTGGACGCATGCCGGAATGAGTCTCACCACGGCTGCGCTGGATCGACGTGCAGTGACGCTGGAAGTGAGCTCGCCTGGCAACGCAGTGCGTGAAGTCCAGCTTCCGCTTGGCGCGCTGGGTGCGACGTTCAATGAAACCGCTGTGCTCAGCGAAATTGGCCTCGTCCCGCGGCAGATTTTGCTGGACCCAGTGATTGGCGGCTTGACCGCTGATGGCGCGGCAGCCGCCGCAGGGCTGCAGGTCGGGGATCGCATTCTTAGCCTTGACGGGACGCCGATCGACTTCTGGGACGCCGTTCCGCGATTTTTGCAGGCGCGCGAGGATGGCAGCGCTCCGATCAACGTGCGCGTCGAGCGCAATGCCGACCGCTTGAGCTTCGACATAGCCCCGCAGCTGAGTGAAATTGACGGCACCAAGCGCTGGCTGATCGGCATCGAAGCAACCCGCAGCCCGGCCAAGTTCGATGCCCTGCTCAAGCACGGCCCGATTGACGCAATTGGCGCATCGTTTGAAGAAACGTGGCGCTTAACCAAGACATCGCTGGGTACGCTATGGCGCATGGTGAGCGGGGTCGCGTCGCTAAAAAACGTCTCTGGCCCCATTTCCATCGCGCAATACGCCAATAGCTTTGCGCAGATCGGCCTGTCTTGGTTCCTCTCGTTTCTCGCAATCCTCAGCCTGAGCCTGTGCATCATGAACCTGCTGCCGATCCCTATCTTGGACGGCGGACACCTGCTGTATTACCTTATCGAGGTTATTAAGGGCAGCCCGGTGAGTGAAAAAGCCATGGCCACCGGACAATTTGTCGGCTTGGCGATGCTTGCGGGCCTGATGAGCCTCGCTTTCTACAACGACATAGTGCGCCTGGTGAACTGACCTACGCTTGCCCTCCTGCTCGCCCGTGCTTTACCGCCTTGCGAGCCTCGTGTTTCCTTACGCTTTCGGACGTGACGATGAACCGTATCGCCGCCTTGTTTTTGCCTGCATTGCTCGCCGCCTCCACTCTGGCGCACGCGCAAAGCAGCGACTTTGACACCTTCACCGTCGCTGATATCCGCGTCGACGGACTGCAGCGGATTTCCACCGGCACGGTATTCACCTACCTGCCGATTGAACGCGGCGATCGAGTTGATCGCTCGCGCGCTCAGCAGGCCATTCGCGCACTCTTTCGCACCAGCTTCTTCAGCGATGTCAGCCTGTCGCGACAGGGCGATATTTTGGTAGTTACGGTGCAGGAAAGGCCGGCTATTAACACCTTGACGCTGACTGGCAACAAAGATCTAAAGACCGAAGACCTCACCAAGGGCTTGGCCGACATTGGGCTGGCAGAAGGCGAAACCTTTGATCGCTTGAACCTTCAGCGCGTCACTCAAGAGCTAACCCGCCAGTACAACAATCGCGGCAAGTACAACGTCAAGATCACTCCGCAAATCACGGAGCTTGACCGCAACCGCATCGACTTAACCATTACGGTTGCCGAAGGCAAGGCGGCCAAGATCAAGCACGTCAATATCGTCGGCAACGAAATCTTCGCCGATGAAGACATACTCGAAGGCTGGGAGTCATCGGAGAGCAACTGGCTGTCGTGGTATCGCCGAGACGACCAGTACTCGCGCGAGAAGCTGTCCGGCGATCTGGAAAAGTTGGGCGCTTACTACCTTGATCGCGGCTACGTCGATTTCAACATCGAAAGCACCCAAGTCTCGATCACGCCTGATCGTCGCGACATGTTTCTCACTGCCAACGTCGTCGAAGGCGAGATCTACAGCATCTCCAACGTCAAGGTCACCGGCGACACGATCGTTCCGGTCGAGGAAATCGAATCGCTGGTGTTCGTCAAAGAAGGACAGACCTTTTCCCGCCGCCTGCTTGAGCTGACGTCTGAGTCAGTGATTGCCGTGCTTAGCAACATCGGCTATGCGTTTGCCAACGTCACGCCAATCCCGACTATCGACCGCGAGAACCGCAAAGTCGATGTCAACTTCTTCGTCGAGCCTGGCAAGCGCGTCTACGTGCGACGCATCATCTACAAAGGCAATACGCGCACCGCAGACGAAGTGATTCGTCGCGAAATGCGTCAGTTCGAGGGCAGCTGGTATTCGCAGGCCGCGATTGACCGCTCCAAGGTGCGTTTGCAGCGTCTCGGCTATTTTGAAGACATCGAGATCGAGACGCCGGAAGTGCCAGGCTCGGAAGATCAGGTCGATGTCGTCATCAATATGAAGGAGCGCTCGTCGGGCAGCTTCACCTTCGGCCTCGGTTACTCGCAGCTGTCTGGCCTGATTACAACCGTGTCGGTGACGCAGAACAACTTCTTCGGCACCGGCAACCGGGTTGGCTTCACGGTGCAGAACAACGACTTCGTTAAGCGCATCGATTTTTCGTACCTAGACCCGTACTTCACTGACGACGGCATCTCGCTTGGCTACAACCTGATCTATCGCGAGCTGGATCAAGGCCAGGCCAATATCGCTAGCTTCACCACTAACAACGGCGCGATACAGGCGGTGTTCGGACTGCCGCTGACGGAGACCGACACCATCGGCTTGGTGCTAGGCATTGATCGCAATCAAATCGATACCTTCTTCGGCTCCACCCCGCCGCCGTTTATTGACTACATCGACGCGCTGGGTCAGCGCACGTTTAATGCATGGCGTGCGGAAGTGTCTTGGGCGCGAGACTCGCGCAACGCTTTCTTTAACCCAACCCGCGGAACATTTCAGCGCGTGGGTGCCGAAATCACCCTCCCCGGCTCAACGGTTGAGTACTACAAGCTTAGCTATCAGTTCGCACGCTACTGGCCCATTCACCCCAACATCGTGCTGTTGAGCGCTGCTGAGGTGGGCTACGGTGATTCGTACGGCGATGCCACCAGCCGCACGCTTCCCCTGCTAACGCCTGATCTAAATGATCCAGATGGCGGGCTCATTCCGCAGGTAGATGCGGACGGCAATCCGCTGTTCCGCACCATCACGGCGGACGGCCTTCCGTTCTTTGAGAATTTCTACGCGGGCGGTGTGCGTTCAATCCGAGGCTTTGAGGACAACACGCTGGGGCCCTTCTTCGTAAGCCAGTTCAACACGTCGTTCCGGCAGCCGCTCGGCGGTGCTTTCAAGACCACCGGGACGCTCGAATTTATCTTCCCGAACTTGCTCGATTCCAACGCGGCCCGCATCTCAACCTTCCTCGACTTCGGCAATGTGTTTGAAACGGTTGATTCGTTCTCTGCCAGCGAATTCCGCGCCTCTATCGGCGTAGCGCTGCAGTGGCAGGCACCTATCGGGCCAATCATTTTGAACTTGTCAACGCCAATTAAGAGCCAAGATGACGACGAGGTAGAGCGCCTGCAATTCACCTTCGGCACGCAGTTTTAAGCGGCGTAAGGTCGACGGCGACATCGAAGGCGACTGCAATGAAGCGCAGCCAGAAGCAGCGTGCGTGCTGGCTCGTTTTCTGCTTGCTGCTCACCTGCCTGCTTGCCGGCAGCGCGGGTGCACAAGACGCAACCCGCATTGTGTATGTCGACATGCAGCGGCTGATCGACAGCGCGCCGCAGGTCGTGCAGGGGCGCGCGCGACTAGCGCAGGAGTTTGCAGAGGCGGACGCACGATTAAAGCGCGATCAACAGCGTTTGACGCAGCTCGAATCTGCTCTGCGTGAGGAGCCTCCCACACAAGACGGCGAGCCTCTGACTGAAGCGGGCGTCGAAGCGGGTGCGCTGCGTCGCTCGATAGAGCGCAGCCGGCAGCGTCTCAACGACGAGCTTGCCGCACGCGTGCAGCAAGAGACCGACAGCGCATGGCCGCGTATCGAAGAGGCCGTTGCGTCATATGCGCGCGAGCAAGGCTACGACTTAGTGATACAAGGGCCTGTGCTGTACGCCTCGGGCCGCATTGACATCACTGATCGCGTGCTCGATCGACTGCGCAATCAAGCAAGTAACAGTCCGCCATGAGCACAGCAGACCATCGACTTGGCAGCCTCGCCGAACGCTTCGCCTTGAGGCTGTATGGCGACCCCGATACGCGCGTCACAGGAGTCGGCACGCTAGAAGCCGGGCTGCCGGGTCAGCTCGGATTTTTGGCCAATCCGCGCTACCGCAACGCACTAGCGACGACCCAGCTTTCAGCGGTCGTACTTAGCGCCAGCGACCGCGAACACTGCGCGCGGCCGACCCTCGTCGCCGCCAATCCTTACGCTGCTTTTGCGCGTATTGCGGCGCTATTCGAACCAGCGCCGCGCGCCTTCAGGGGTGTTCATCCATCCTCGGTCATCGACCCAACGGCTACGGTCCACCCTGACGCCGGCATTGGCCCAATGTGCACGGTTGGTGCCCGCAGCCAGATTTCAGCGGGCGCACAAATCGGACCCGGCTGCGTCATTGGTGACGACTGCGTCGTGGGTGCCGAATCAGTTCTGGTCGCGCGCGTCACCCTAGTGACGCGCGTGAGCCTCGGACAGCGAGTGCTGGTGCATCCAGGTGCGGTGCTCGGTGCCGATGGCTTTGGATTGGCGTTCGACGCGGGCAGCTGGGTCAAAGTACCCCAGCTTGGCGGGGTGGCTGTCGGCGATGATTGTGAGATCGGTGCCAACACCACGATTGATCGTGGTGCCATGGAGAACACGGTGTTGGAGGAGGATGTCCGCCTCGACAACCAGATTCAGATCGGCCACAACGTGCATATCGGCGCGCATACGGCGATGGCGGGGTGCTCAATGGTCGCGGGATCAGCCCGCATCGGCCGCTATTGTCTGATCGCGGGCGGCGTCGGCATTGCTGGCCATCTGCAAATAGCTGATCGGGTAACCGTGCAGGCCATGAGCCTGGTCAGCCACTCTCTACGCGGGCCAGGCGAGTACGCTTCTGGTATTCCCGTGCAGGAAAGTCGCCTTTGGCGGCGCACTGTCGGGCGATTGCGCCGGCTTGATAGCGGTGCGCGCAAGGCAAAACATTCAAGTGAGGACGACCCAAACCAATGACCGCAGACACGCACGTCCAGCTACCGGTGGATATCGCCCGGATTCAAGCAATGCTGCCGCATCGCTACCCGTTTTTGCTGGTTGATCGGGTAGTTGAACTGGTGCCCCACGTCAGCGTTCGCGCCATCAAAAACGTGACGTTTAACGAGCCTTTTTTCCAGGGCCACTTTCCGGGACACCCGGTGATGCCGGGTGTACTCGTTATTGAAGCGATGGCGCAGGCCGCGGGCCTGCTGACTCAGCTCTCAGAGGGCGAAAAAACCGATGGCGAGCGGCCGATGTTCTACTTGGTCAAAGTCGACAACGCGCGCTTTTCTAAGGTCGTTGTCCCCGGCGACCAGCTGAGTTTGGAAGTCAGGCTGATGCGCATGCGGCGCAATATGGGGCAGTACGCGTGTGCTGCAAAAGTGGACGGCGAAGAAGTGGCGAGTGCTGAGATTCTCTGCGCCAAACGCAGTGACACTGACAGCCGGAGCGCAACATGATCGGCGACGGCGCGGGCGTCCATCCCAGCGCCGCGATTGATACGCAGGCGCGCATCGGTCGCAACGTGTCGGTCGGCGCGTTCAGCGTTATCGGCTCGCAGGTCGAGATTGGCGACGACTGCGTCATCGGTCCGCATGTGGTCATTGAAGGCCCGACGCAAATTGGCCGCAACAACCGCATTCATTCGTTCGCCGCCATTGGGGGCGAACCTCAGGATAAAAAATTCGCCAACCAGCCGACTCGCTTGGTAATCGGCGACAACAACACGATTCGTGAATTTGTCAGCATCAATCGCGGCACCGCAGAAGACAATGGCATCACCCAGATCGGCGACGACAACTGGATCATGGCCTACGTGCATATTGCGCACGACTGCGTCGTCGGCAGCCACACCATTTTTGCCAATGCGGCGTCGTTGGCCGGTCACTGCAAAGTCGAAGATTTCGTCATCCTCGGCGGTTTTTCACTCGTCCATCAGTTTTGCCAAGTTGGCGCACATGCGTTTACGGCGATGGGCAGCATTATCAATCGCGATGTGCCGCCATTCGTCACCGTCGCTGGCACCTACGCTGAGCCGCACGGCATCAACTCCGAAGGTCTGAAGCGTCGCGGCTACGAGAGCAAACGCATCATGGCCATCAAGCGCGCCTACAAGACGCTGTATAAATCTGGCCTAACGCTCGCCGATGCGCGCGCCGCGCTGAGTGAAGCCGCGGTTGAAACGCCCGATATCCAACAGATGATCGACTTCATCGACCGCAGTCAGCGGTCGCTGATTCGCTAAAGAATCGCGTGTCGCCAACACGATTGAAGCCGCGCCATTGAAGCCGCGCCGATTCGTCCTCGTCGCCGGTGAGACATCGGGCGATCTGCTGGGTGCGGACCTCGTCCTTCGCCTGCGTAGTCGCTACCCAGATGCTGAGTTCGCAGGCGTGTGCGGCCCTGCCATGCAATCGGCTGGCGTAACCAGTTGGCACGACAGCAGCGAGCTCGCCGTGATGGGACTGAGCGAAGTGCTGCGCCATCTGCCGCGACTGCTGCGCTTGCGTTCGAGCCTCGCTAAGCGCGTGCTCGAATGGCGGCCGGATGTGCTTATCGGGATTGACGCGCCCGACTTCAATTTAGGGCTAGAGCGGCGCGCCAAACAGGCCGGGATTCGCACCGTCCACTACGTCAGCCCGTCGGTATGGGCGTGGCGACAAGGACGGGCCGCCAAGATCGGACGCAGCGCAGACAGAGTGCTGTGCCTGTTTCCGATGGAGCCTGCCATCTACGCCGCGCACGGCGTTGACGCGCGATTCGTGGGCCATCCACTGGCGGACATATTTCCGCTCAAGCCTGATCAAGCGGACGCTCGCGCTGCGCTGCGTTTAGGCGCGGACGAGCGCGTCCTCGCTGTCCTTCCGGGATCACGCCTAGGCGAAATTCGCCGCATCGGACCAGCCTTCATCGGCGCGGTCAACATACTTCGACAGCAGATACCCCACCTGCGCGTCATCGCGCCAATGGCCACTGCGGCCTGTCGCACTGCCTTCGAACAGCTAGGTGGCTCGGCGCAGTGTGAGCTCGTCGATGGACAGGCGCGTGACTGCATGATTGCCGCCGACGTGGTCCTGCTTGCCTCGGGCACGGCGGCGCTCGAAGGCCTATTTGCCAAGCGTCCACTGGTGGTCGGCTATCGCGTCTCGGCCCTGACTAGTTGGCTGGTGCGTACCTTCGGATTGCTGAAGACGGATCGATTGAGCCTGCCCAATGCTCTTGCTGGAGAAACGCTGGTGCCGGAGCTACTGCAGGACGACTGCTCGCCTGAACGTCTAGCCGCAGAGGTGCAGCGCTGGTTCAACGATCCCTCGGCCGTCGCTGCGCTTCTGCCGCGATTCGTCGCTATCCATCAATCGCTGCGCCAAGATGCGTCGGAACAGGCCGCCACTGCAGTGGCCGAGCTGCTCGAGCAGTGAGCCTTGCCTACCAACCCCTGACCCCGAACTGCACAATCGCCGGTGTCGATGAAGCGGGCCGAGGACCGCTCGCTGGGCCGCTCGTGGTGGCCGCTGTGGTGCTCGATCCGAGCCGTCCAATAGTCGGCATCGACGACTCAAAGCGCTTGACTGAATCTCGGCGCGAAGCGCTGTTCGAAAAGATCATCGAGAACGCGCTCGACTGGCATATCGAACAAATCGAGCCCGCTGAAATCGACCGCCTCAACATTCTGCAGGCGACCATGACGGGCATGCGTCTGTGCGTACGCGGACTACGCATCACACCATCGCTAGCGCTGATCGACGGCAATCGTCTACCGCAAAATCTCCCCTGCCCCGCGCAAGCCATCGTCAAAGGGGACGCGCTCGAGCCGGCTATCGGCGCTGCATCGATACTGGCCAAAGTGACCCGTGATCGGCTGCTGGTGAAACTTCATGGCGACTTTCCTGACTACGGTTTTAACGTCCACAAAGGCTACCCGACTGCCGTTCATATCGAAGCGCTGCGCCGCCTTGGACCATGCCCTGCGCATCGAATGAGCTATGCACCGGTGAAAAAGGCCGCGGCGGTTTTGTTGCTTAACTAGTGCCGCAACATTTAGCGCCTCGCTTTAAAACCCACAGATCGTCGTCATTTTTCTGTCGACGCAGAAATCCGTCAGGGTATGCTCGCGAGCCGCGCCGAAGTTCAACGCGCTGCTCGGTTGCCCCTCCAATAGGCGATGCCCAGTGCCTCGAAATCCACATTCAACCGTGGGTTCTCAATTATTCAGAGGCGAACTTCGCCATCCAGTGACACCTAACTGCTTCTGCGTGGACCTTCGTGGTCGCGCGCTGTCGGAGAATTATGCCGCACCCGCATTTGGCTAAAGTCATCGCAGTTCGCTTCACCACCATCATGGCATTGGTGGCCTTGGCACCTATGGCGCACGCCTTTCCGCTGATATCGAAGGGCTTGCATATTGAAGACCTCGGGTTCGCACGAAGTCGATCAGTTGTTGCGGCCGACTTCTCCGGTGATGGTGTCACTGACC
>JBBSIY010000025.1:0-18882 GCA_038257785.1 Lysobacterales bacterium | reverse complement strand
TGGAGAAGGCCGCTAATGCGTTTGCAGACGCAATTAAGGCCGGACAGGACGACCCGCTGATTCATCTGTATCGCGCGCAGGCTTGGTTCGGCCTGGAGCGCTATGAAGATGCTATTGCGGCGATCGATGCGGCGGGCGAGGCGGTCAACGGATTGTCTGGCGCGTGGCTGATGCGTGCGCATGCTGAGTGGATGCTCAGTCGGCGGCAGGCTGCATTGAACACGCTGGGTGCGGCGTCAGCGCGGTTCCCTGAGAACACCAGCTTTCAGCGTCGCCAAGTCTTCTATCTGATTGAAGCCGGTCTTTATCAAGAAGCCTCGGTCCTTGGCCGCAGCTATCTGGCGCGCGTCGAAGGAAAGCCCGAAGACTTTGTCGCGATCGGCACCGCGCTGCGTCGCGGCCGCAGCTTTGACGAAGCGCTGCGATTTCTCGAAGCCGCACGACTCAATCACCCTAACGACGGCAACATCGTCAAAGCGCTGGCGCAGACGTGGTTGGAAAAAGGCGACCCGTTGGCGGCTGCGGAAATTTTGGTGCAGCAGGCGGAGCGTGACCCGACGCTGCTAGGCGAGTCGGCTGAGCTTTTTCGCCGCGCCGGTCATCCGCAGCGCGCGCTTATCCTCAACGCGCGCGTGCCCGATGGTGCAAAGAAGCTTAAGCAGCGCGTCGGCCTGCTAGTCGAACTACGGCGCTATGACGAAGTGGCCGGCATGGAGGCGGCGCTGTATCGCGTCGGTCTGCTCGGCGACGAAGACCTGCGCTACGCCTTGGCCTACGCGCACTTTCAAGGCGGCGACTATGCCCGCGCTGAAGGTCATCTCACCGCGCTCACGCGCCCCGAACTGTTTCGCAAAGCGACCGAGCTGCGCCGCCTGATGGCTGAGTGCGCCGAAGACCGCTGGTCGTGCATCTAATGAACGCCACACCTAAACATCACTCTCGCAAGCGCCGCCCCCTGCTGGCGATCGCCGCGCTCGCCTTGGCCACGCGACTCGCCTTCGCCGCCGAGCCTGCAACGCTCTCGATCTATGTGTTTGATCAGCGCACGCCGCTGGCCAATGCCGAAGTATTAGTCGATGGCGTTGCGCAGGGCCGCACCAGTGCCGATGGCGCGCTGCTCATGCAGCTGCCGGCTGGGGCGCATCGGATCGAAGTAAAGCGCGCCGATGAATCCGTCGTCGCGCTCGATCTCGATCTCAAAGAGAAGGAGAACGCTGAGCTAATCGCCACCATTTATCCGGATGCCGCACCAAGCTTGTTGATCGAAAGCTCGCATCAGGACGGCAACGCGGTTGCCAGCAGCGCCGCACAAGCCGCCGCCGGCCCGCCGGGCACGTTGACTGGCCGCATCGTCAATAGCGAAGACGGCAAAGGCGTCGCCAACGCGCGCGTCTTTATCAGCGGCACACCGCTCGATGTCAGCACCGACGCCGACGGCAACTTCAGCGTGCCGATTGCCGAAGGCAGCTATTCGGTATCGGTGATTGCCGGCAGTTTCAGCACCATCACGCTGTACGACATCGCCATCAAGGCTGGCGAAACCACGACGCGGCCGATTGAGCTCACCCCCGCTGGCACCGAGCTGCCCGAGTTCGTTGTCCTTGAACCGTTTGTTGAAGGCTCGTTGGCTGCATTCGTTGAAGAGCGCCGCACGTCATCGGCGGTGACGGACATATTGGGTGCAGAGCAGATTGCACGTGCAGGCGATTCCGACGCAGCGGGTGCGCTCAAACGCGTCACCGGTTTGACGCTGGTCGGCGGAAAGTTTGTGTATGTGCGTGGGCTGGGCGAACGCTACTCCTCCATTCTCTTGAACGGCGCGCAAATTCCTAGCCCCGACCCGACGCGCCGCGTCGTGCCGCTGGATCTTTTTCCGACAGATATTCTGCAAGGCGTGGTGGTGCAGAAAACCTACTCGGCCGACATGCCAGGTGAGTTCGGCGGTGGCACCATCCAGCTGCGCACCAAAGGCTTTCCAGAAGCGCCAGTTCTTAAGTTCTCACTCGGCGTGGGTGGGGTGGATGGCACGACGTTTGAACAGGGCCTGGACTATGAGGGCGGCTCACGCGACTGGACAGGAAGGGACCGCAGCGCGCGCAACTTGCCCGACCGGCATGAAGGATTGCGCGAGCAAGGCATAATTAAGCGGCCGGTAACGCCGGCCAATCCGAACGGTCTGACGCCAGCTGAGATTGAGCAAGTTGGCAAGCAGGTGTCGGGCGTCTACGACGTTAACCCGAAACGGATCGGGCCGGACCACAGCTTTGCGCTGAGCGCTGGCAATAGCTGGACGTTCAATGATGACTGGCAGTTCGGAATTCTTGCCTCAGGTCGCTACTCGCGGAAGTTCGATTCGCAGGACGAAGTTCGAAGATTTTTCGTAGCCACCAACGACGGCGTTCTGCTCCGCGATGAGGTCAATCAGACGTCGACAACCACCGAAATCGACGGCAGCGCATTCGTCGTCGCTGGCGTAAGCTATCAGGAGAAGCAAAGCATTCGCGCCACCTCGATGCTGCTGCGACAAACTGAGGACGAAGCACGCTTCGGCGCGGGCACGGTCGACAATCAAAACCTTGAGCGCTACCAGCTCGAGTGGATAGAAAACTCGCTGCTGGCGCATCAGCTGGCAGGTGAGCATTCGCTGCCGTGGTTCATTGACACGGGTGCAAAATTCGATTGGTTGACGACCACAGCGCGTGCGCGCCGCTACGCGCCAGACACGCGTGAATACCGCTTCAACATCACGCCCGATGGTGAGCGTGAGCTATCGCAGTTTGGCGAAAGCAATCGCTCGACGTGGGGCAACCTGATCGATGATTCAGATTCGAAAGACTTCAGCTTGCGGCTGCCCTTCCGCAACGGGGACTGGCTGACCGGAAGCGTCGGACTGAATGCAGGCGACCTTGAGCGCGAGCGTGATTCCTTCTTCCGCCGCTATCAGTTTAATTTTCGTTTCCCGAATACGCCGGCCGGTCGTGCAGAGCGTGATCGGCTCATTCGTCTGTCTTCGCTGGAGCAAATTTTCAGTCCTGAGAATATTCGCCCGGACGGATTTGTTCTGACCGAGACAACGCAGGCGACGGACGCGTACGACGCGCAACAAGAGCTCGACTATCGCGGCATAACGCTGGACCTGAGTCTGCTCGACATATTTCGCATCAACTTAGGTGTGCGCGAAGAACAGAACTTTCAGCGTGTGCGAACTTTCTCGGTGATCAACCCGGGGCAAGAGCAAATTGGCTTGATCGACCAGAAAGACCGCTTACCTGCGGCCTCGCTAACATGGTCGTTGACGGATGCTCAGCAGCTTAGGTTCGGTTACTCAGAGACGCTGTCACGGCCTGATTTTCGCGAGCTCAGCGCGGCTCCGTACGTCGATCCGATTCTCGACCTGATTGCGTTCGGAAATCCTGACCTCGTTACCGCGTCGCTGAAGAACTACGACGTGCGCTGGGAGTATTACTTCTCGCCGACCGAGAGCATGTCGGTGGCGGTCTTTCGTAAAGACTTCATCAATCCTATCGAAAAGCAGCTACTGCCGGGATCAGGCAGCATTTTGCTCAGCTTGGCCAACGCGTTGGGGGCGACCAACCAAGGCATTGAGCTGGATATCTATAAGCAGCTAGGTTTCCTCAACGGCTGGTTCGAGGACAAGCGCTGGGCGCAGTGGCTGCGTCTTGACAGGCCGCAGTGGGACAACTGGTACGTATCCAGCAATTACTCGTATATCGACTCGGAAATTCAGCTCGACCCGGAGCAATCGGGCGGCAATACCAACCTCGTTCGCCCGCTGGAAGGGCAGTCGCCGTACGTGGGCAATCTGCAGCTTGGCTATCAGACGGAAGACGGCCGGCGAGAAGCCACTTTGCTATACAACGTGTTCGGCGAACGCGTGGTGCAGGTGGGTATTGGCGGGCAGCCTGACGTGTACGAGCAGCCAGCCGGTCAACTCGACTTCAACTACAAGCAAAAGCTTGGCGAGCACTGGTCGTTTCGCGTGCGCTTGCGCAATCTGCTCGACCCAAAAGTTGAGCTGACGCAGGGCAGCGGAATATTCCGCGAATATAACCGCGGTCGTGAGATTGGACTGAGCGTGGAGTGGAATCCACTCTAGTCGTTGGCTACCTCGGCAGCTGTTATGACAACCGACATAAATCTGTAACTGGCAGCCCGTAGCCTTGGGGACTCGATCCAGCGAAATGCGCGGATCGACCTCTTCCCCAATCTGTCAGGAGTCACCATGAAGCTGTCGCTTCGCACCTCTTCGCTCGCGCTGGCCGTTGCCGGTGCCCTCGCCATGGGCTCGGCTTCGGCTTCTGTCCGCCTTTCGAATGATTTTGACGGCAACTGGTTTAACCCGGCTGAAGCTGGTCGCGGTGTGGCAGTGGACTACTTGCCGCTCGCTACCGGTGGCGGCGTTCTGTCACTCGGCTACTACGCCTATGACGCACAAGGCCGCGCCACGTGGGTGCTGCTCGCAGCGCCGATGAGCGAGTTCCAGTTTGGCGCGACCGATGTGGCCGTCAACGCGTTTGCCGGTGGCAGCTTCGGCACGTTCACCGCAGGCGGTCCCGCCACGCAGGTTGGTACGGCCAACATCACGGTCAACAGCTGCAACAGCATGAGCGTAACGTTCAACATGACGCCGGCATCCGGGTTGACGGGCACGACGCTCAATCTGCAGCCGTTCTTCGAGAATACGGATTGCGCGTTCACCAAGACCTTCACAGCTTGCCCGAGCTTTGCGACGGCCGCGCCCGCGTTTGGCAGCCGCGCCTGTCAGCTCTCCGGCAACCTGCTCGGTGGCGACTTTAAGCTGACCAATGACATCACTTGGGTGCTGGAGGGCAAGGTCGGTGTTGGTGGTGACAACGCGATGCAGTCCACCCTACGCATTGAGCCCGGTACATTGATTGTTGGCACGGGCGATACGTTCGACCATCTGGCAATCAACCGCGGTTCGAAGATTTTTGCCGAAGGCACGCCGACCGCCCCGATCATTCTCACCAGCCCGTTTGAGCTGCCGGGCTTCACCGGCGCGCCGAACCCGAAGGACATCGGCGGCTTTGTGATCTCTGGCAACGCGCCGGCCAACTGCAACCCGAACTGCGTCGCTGAGTGGGATCCGACCAACCGCTACGGCGGCACCAATGCCGCTGACAGCAGCGGCATCGTGCGCTACATGCAGGTGCGCTACGCCGGCTACATCTTCACCACCAATCGTGAGTTGAATTCTTTCACGTTCAACGCCGTTGGTTCGGGCACCACGCTTGAGTATCTGCAGTCCTACCGCGGTGGTGACGACGGTATGGAGTTCTTCGGTGGCACCGCCAACGTCAGTCATTTCGTTGACAGCTGCGGCGGCGACGACAGCATCGACTGGGATGAAGGCTTCAGCGGCAAGATGCAGTTTGCATTGTCCAACCAGCGCGGTTGCGACGGTCAGGATCACGGCTTCGAGGTCTCCAACAGCCCGACAAACTTTGATGCCACGCCACGCTCGCGTCCGACCATTGCCAACGTCACCTTGCGCGGCGGCGGTACCGGTTCGCGCGATGCCTTCAACATTAAGGATGGCACCGGCGGCAACTGGTTCAATATTGTCGCAACCGGCTACAACCGCACGTGCGTGCGGTTCGAAGGCGCTACGACACAGACCGCAGCGGGTCCCACCACAGCGCTCACGGGCACCACGACGCTGCAGAACACCATCATTGATTGCCCGACCAATTTTAGTGACGGCACCGGCGTCACTGCGGGCTACAGCGCAGCATGGTTCGGGGCGCAGGCAGGCAACGAGGCGCGCACCCTCGGTCTGACTGGCTTCCTCCCCAGCGCTACTTCAAATGTCACGGGTAAGAACTTTGTTCCTACCAGCGACTGGTTCGTCGCCACCGACTACGCCGGCGCGTTCCGCAGCAACGATCCGAAGGACAACTGGACCAACGGCTGGACCTATCGCATCAACGAGTAAGCGCGAGACCTAGGCGTAGAAATACGCCGACATCAAAACGGGTCGACAGCAATGTCGGCCCGTTTTGCTTTTTTGCTGATCGTTGCCCGCGGTTTCTTGCCGAAACCGCGCTGGCTGATTTTTGTCTAGCTCAGCGTCGCGAGCGTCAGTCGCGAAAACTCGCGTACTACCTCAAGCCCATTTGCAGGAGGCACTGCGTCTTCGCTCTTGAAGCGGTCCTTCAGGGCCTCAGAAATTGCGCGCACTTTGGGGCCGTTGTCGGCTTTGGTCGCGGCAAATGTCGCCTCGCCAAGCTCCGAGCAAAAGCGATGCAGATCAAAAAAGTAGCGCACCTGTCCGTCACTTAAAAACCCAACGCAGGGCGCGGCGGACTCCACAGCGCGGAGGTCACGGCCGCTGCGCATTTCGCGCTCTTGGCACAGGCGGCTGGCGCTTTCGGCGAGCCACGGGAACGCTTCGGCAACGTTGGCGGTATCGAGGTCCGACGCGATCTGCGCTAGCTCAACGGCGCGGACGATTTCGGCGTCCTCGCGCCAGCCTTCGACCATCTGATCAAGGTAAGCACCAATTCGCGGAGCCAGCGCGCCGCCCGTCGCAGCGACCTCTGCGGTGTTGTAGCTCGCCGGCGTTGCGCCGGGGCGGGCATCGAACGTCGAGCCGGCGATCATCAGTTCGAGATTGAGATACAGGCCGCGATCACGCTCGCGATTAAAGCCGCAAATGTCGAGAATGCGGAAAGTTTCGGCAATGCTGGCTGCTTCGTTGTTGCCGACCGGTCGCGCGAAGTCGACGACCTCGCGCTGGCGAAGATCGTGGCAGGTTGCAAACAATTGCAAAGCCACCCAGTCTTCGCCCGGAATGGCGTTCAAGCCGACGTGATCCATCAATCGACCGATGCGGCCGTCGAGGATTTCCAGCGCGTGATTTTCATTGTGGTAGTGATGGAAGTCGTCGCCCCAGCTGCCATGACGACAGCCGAATCGGGCGAGGCTCAAGGTCAGTGCGTCGGCCGCGCGACCAATCATCGGCGCGAGCTTAGAGCCGAACGCCGCCAGCAGCATAGCGTGGCGGTCAGTAAGCAACTGCACTACATCGGGCCGGTGGCGAATCAATACCACGCGCCCGCTCAGCGGATCAGGGAGGTCATTCTCCACCGCATCCGGACCGTACTGACTTGTCAGCCGCAGAATCACGTCGTCTCTCACTCCCGGGCAACGCAGTGTTGCCGGACATCGCGAGTATACGGCGCACATCATTTGACGCCAGACCCTAGCCCTAGATCCAGCCTCAGATCCAGCCTCGTGCGGCGAGTGACACTGGCGCGCCATCGCCGACCACGAAATGGTCGAGCACGCGCACATCGACGAGCGCGAGCGCGTCGCGCAGCCGAAGGGTGATTTGGCGGTCGGCGGTGCTGGGTTCGGCGATGCCGCTGGGGTGGTTATGCCCAAAGATGACCGCCGCCGCGTTGTGCGCAATGCACTGTCGCACGACCTCGCGCGGATGCACTTCGGCGCCGGCAATGCTGCCGCGAAACAGCTCTTCAAACGCGATCATCCGATGCCGGGCATCGAGAAACATGCAGGCAAATACTTCGTGCGGCTGATCGCGGAGGCGATGGCGAAACAGCTGTCCCGCATCGGACGGATCGGTGATCGCGCTGCCGCGCTGCAAGGCTTCGCCGATGTGGCGGCTGCCAATCTCCAAAGCCGCGAGCAGTCGGCAAGCGGTGGCGGGGCCGATCCCCGGGGCGCGCTTCAAGGCATTCGGCGTTTGCGCCAGCAGCGCGCGCAGCGATCCGTAGCGAATCAGCAATGATCGACCGCGCGCCACGGCATCCTCACCTTTGCCGCCCGACCCGATAAACACCGCCAACAGTTCGGCATCGGAAAGCGCCGCGCTGCCGTGGCGCAGCAGCTTCTCACGCGGTCGCTCGTCTTCTGGCCAGTCTCGAATACTCATGTTGGTCAGCATCACGTATTGGCATATCTACGGCCGTCGGCGCGTGTCGGCGCATCGGGTAAGATAAACACCCATTGGCGTGTAGGAGTTTTTCCCGTGTCGGCAGCCCGGTTTCCTGCGCGAATTGTGCTGGGCGTCAGCGGCGGCATTGCGGCCTATAAGTCAGCTGAGCTGGTCCGCGGCCTGCGTCGACGCGGGTCCGAAGTTCAAGTGGTGATGACCCGTGGCGCGAGTCGATTTATTACCGCGACGACGCTGCAGGCACTTTCTGGCCGACCGGTGCGAAAGTCGCTTTGGGATGCGGCGGCTGAGGCCGCGATGAGCCATATCGAGCTTGCACGCTGGGCTGAAGCGATAGTGATCGCACCGGCTAGCGCCGATACGCTTGCGCGCTTGGCGCAGGGCCGCGCGGATGATCTGCTTACCACCTTGTGCTTGGCATCCGAAGCGCCGCTGTGGCTGGCGCCGGCGATGAATCGGGTGATGTGGGCGCATGCGGCGACGCGGTCAAATCTGCAAACGCTGGAAGCGCGCGGCGCGCGAGTGATCGGACCGGGCGTCGGCGACCAGGCCTGTGGCGAGGTCGGTGCCGGCCGCATGAGCGAGCCAGAAGACATCATCACGGCGCTGTCGGCTCCGGTCGGTCAGCGCGAGCTGGCTGGACGTCGCGTGCTTATCAGCGCAGGTCCCACCTTAGAAGACATCGACCCGGTGCGATTTCTCGGCAATCGCAGCTCAGGAAGAATGGGTTTTGCGCTCGCAGAAGCCGCACGCGCGGCGGGTGCAGAGGTTCAGTTAATTGCTGGGCCGGTCAACCTGCCGACGCCGGTTGGCGTCGCGCGGACCGACGTGCGCAGCGCCCTCGACATGCGCGACGCCGTGCTCGCCGCGCTGGCCGACGTCGATGTGTTTGTCTCGGCGGCAGCGGTTGCTGACTACCGGCCGGCCGAAGTGCTGACCTGCAAGCGCAAGAAATCTGCGGAAGCCTGGCAGCTTGCCTTGGTCGCCAATCCGGACATCGTGGCGGAAGTGGCAGCGCGCACCGATCGGCCTTTCGTAGTCGGATTTGCCGCTGAAACCAACGATGTTGAGTTATATGCCCGTGGCAAGCTAGAGCGCAAAAAGCTCGACATGATTGCCGCCAACTTGGTCGGCTGTGCTGGCCGTGGTTTTGAAGCGGACGATAACGCGCTAACCGTGTATTGGCCGGGCGGCAGCGAAGACATTGCGCTATGCGACAAGCGTCTCGGCGCTGCCCGCTTGATCGCGCTGATTGCCGAGCGACTCGCCGAGCAGCAGGGTGCGCAGCACCGAGTGGAGCTTAAATAGTGAGTGTCACCATCGACGTTCGCGTCCTTGATCCGCGTTTAGGCAGCGAATTCGACTTGCCCGACTACGCCAGCGTCTACGCTGCCGGCCTAGATCTGCGGGCGATGATCGACGCACCGATGACCATTGCGGGCGGTGCAACCGCGCTGCTGCCGTCGGGCCTTGCGATCCATATTGCTGATCCCAGCCTGTGCGCAGTGGTGTTGCCGCGTTCAGGTCTCGGCCACAAGCACGGCCTGGTGCTCGGCAACCTCGTCGGGCTGATTGATGCGGACTACCAAGGTCCTTTGATGATTAGCGTGTGGAACCGAAGCGCTGAGGCCTATACCATCACGCCAGGGGATCGCATTGCACAGTTGGTGTTTTTACCGGTAGCGCGGGCAAAGCTGCGTCCGGTGGCGTCCTTCGTTGAATCCGAGCGCGGGTCCGGTGGTTTCGGCCACACGGGCACCCGCTAGCGCCACCCACCTGGATCGCACTTCGAATGGCCAAACGCCAAGCCGAGCAGAAACCCGCTTTCGACATCGACCCGCTGCTGCGCAAGCGCATCACGCAGGCCGTTGCGTTGCTCGCATTCCTCACCGGCGGATTTCTTCTTTGGCAAGGCTCGCAAACATGGTTCGGGATGGTCGGCGGCGATCAGGCGCTGGCCGCCCGCGACCGGTTAGCGACCGATCTAGCCAAGCATCTTGAGTTGACGACGGAGCGCTTTGCCGAGCTGGCGAAAGACCCGAAAACACTGGCCGATGTGGCGAGTGGTGTGCCCGCCGATGCGATCGCACGCATCGCTAACGGCTGGCCGGAACTGCAAGAAGTCAGAATTTTCTCGGCCAGTCTCGACGAAGCATTTGCAGACACAGCGTCGGTGGGCTGGGGGCGGATGTCAGTGCTCAGTACGAGTTTGATTTCACCCAAGCCGACGTTGGGATTAGTCGGACAGGCCAACCAGCTGGCAATTGGCGTCGCTGCGCCACTGCTGCAGGAGGGGCTCATGGGCGTCGTGTACGGCGAGCTGCCGCTGGCGATGTTGACCACGCCTTTAAACATGGCTGCTGCCGATAGCGGTGGACTGCTGCAGTTGACCAGCGGCCCAAGTGTAGTGGCCGAGTTTGGCGATACCCGGCTGCGGGCTCTAGCGGTGCCGGTGCCGGTGGGGGAGTCTGTATTTCGCATTGCTGCGGCCAAGCCAGAAGGCAGCAGCAACATGGTCGATTTGCTGAAACCCATCGGCCTCGGTCTGCTGGCATGGGTGCTGGGAGGCATCCTTCTGGCGCGCTCACGCCGGCCGCTAGAAGCGGGCGACGTCGGTGACAGCAAGACGTTGGCCGAGGTGCTGGCCGACGAAGCTGATCCCGCTGAGCTCGCCGCGGCGCGCAAGTCCGCCAAGCCGACACCCGCTGAGCGTGGACCGGCGCGCATCGATCGCAGCATTTTCCGCGCGTACGACATTCGCGGCGTCTTGGGCAGCACGCTGGACGAAAGTGTGGCGCGCGTCATTGGGCAAGCGGTTGGCAGCGTCATGGTAGATCGCGGGCTGCGCGAGATCGTCGTTGGGCGCGATGGCCGCCTGTCGGGCCCAGCGCTGTCGGCCGCGTTGATCGAAGGGTTGCGGCTAGCGGGCTGCGACGTCATCGATATCGGTATGACCCCGACCCCGGTCGCCTACTTCGGCACCCATCATTTGAGCACCGGCAGCTGTGTGATGGTCACCGGTAGCCACAACCCGCCCGACTACAACGGCTTCAAGATCATGATCGGCGGCGATACGCTGTCGGGGGATGCGATCCAAGCGCTTTACACGCGCATCGCGGAGAACGACATGGCCGACGGCGGCGGCGGCGGCCTGCAGAGCATCGACATCGGGCCGGACTACCTCTCGCGCATCGCCGCTGACATCCAGCTAGAGCGGCAAATCAAGATTGTGGTTGATGCCGGCAACGGTGTTGCCGGTGCCATTGCGCCACAGGTGCTGGAGTCGATTGGCTGCGTCGTTGAAGAGCTCTACTGCGACGTCGATGGTGAGTTCCCCAATCACCATCCTGATCCAGGCGACCCCGAGAACCTGCGCGATCTCATCACGGCGGTAAAACGCACCGGCGCTGAGCTAGGCATCGCATTCGATGGCGACGGCGATCGCTTGGGCGTGGTCACCCGCACCGGCGAGGTGATCTACCCGGATCGTCTACTGATGCTATTTGCACAAGACGTGCTCAGTCGCAATCCCGGAGCCAGCATCATTTATGACGTTAAGTGCACCGGCCAGCTGGCGGCGCAAGTCCTGCGCTTCGGCGGCAGCCCGATTATGTGGAAGACCGGGCACTCGCTGATAAAAGCCAAGATGCGCGAGACCGACGCTGAGCTTGCCGGCGAGATGAGCGGCCACTTCTTCTTCCGCGAGCGCTGGTACGGCTTCGACGATGGGATCTACGCCGCCGCCCGCCTGCTGGAGATCATCGCCTCCGATGGGCGCGAGCCGGAGGAAATCTTTGACGAGCTGCCGAAGGGGGTCTCAACACCTGAGCTCAAAGTGCAGATGGTTGAGGGTGAGCACTACGCGTTCATGGACCGCTTCCGCGAGCGCGCTCGCTTCGACGGCGCGAAGATCGCCACTATCGACGGTATTCGCGCGGATTGGGCTGATGGCTGGGGTTTGGTGCGCTGTTCCAACACTACGCCGACCTTGGTACTTCGCTTTGACGCCGACAGCACCGAGTCGCTAGTTCGAATCCAAGAAGCCTTCCGCGCGCAGCTGCTGGCAGTCCGCGCAGACTTGGAGCTGCCTTTCTAGGCCGCTGTAGATGCGTTCAGCGAATGTCGGTGGCGCTAGGTTTGGCGAGTAGGCTGATTCGAAGCGCAGTTAATTGTTCGAAACCTGCTCGTCCTGAGCGGCTTCGAAGCACCCTTGGACAGGATCAGGGCGAACGGATGGTGCCGAGAATGGCTGAGTCCGGGCAGCCCCCAACATGTTCTGGCCAGATCAACACTGGCAGGATCAATAGTCAGACCATCAGTATTCGGTGCTGCGCGACGGGCCAGCAGCGAGATGCCGCCCGCCTATCGGCATTGGGCCCTGCGTTAGGCCTCGGATGAGGCGGCGGCTGCCTTCAGCCGTCGATATCGCGCCATCGTGTCGTCAAACTCTTTCTGCAGCAGGGCCTGTTCGGCTTCACGTTTCTTGAGGTAGTCGGCCTGCTCCGCGACCTGACTGCGCGAGAGTTCGATCGATTTCTGAATTGCTTCGCTGACCGGCTCACCTGCGCGCTCAAGATTAGCGGCGTGGGCCAGTAGCTCAGCCAGACTTCTCTCTTGACTGCGAATGCCGATTTCGGCGGATGCAATGCTTTGCGTCACCAGATCGAAGCGCTCGTCGTAGGCGCGCTTCAAGTCGCTTTCTTGGTCATAAGACGATAGCAGCACATTGTCCATATGCTCCTCAGCTTCCTGTGCTTTGCGCTGCGCCTCCTTCTCCTTGGCGTCGGCGTCAGCGGCCGCCTGCTCTTCTGGCGTCATAGCGCGCTGCACGCTCTCTACTCGGCGGCCTTGGGCGTTGAGCTGGTCGCGCGCCTTGTCCACTTCCGACGGCGGAACTGTGTCGCTGTAGTGGACTTTGCCGTCCTCATCGACCCAGCGATACAGTTTGCCAGCCGCGATTGCCGATGAGGTAGCTACGCACGCAAATGCTAGCGTCAGACATTGAAACCGCTTGTTCATAGTGTGTCTCCTGTGGCTCCTGCCGCGCCGTAGCGCGAACGATAGGCGCTTAGATCGGCGTATTGCGGGGCGAGTTCCGGTTGC
Source organism: Lysobacterales bacterium (assembly GCA_038257785.1). GTDB lineage: Bacteria > Pseudomonadota > Gammaproteobacteria > Xanthomonadales > Xanthomonadaceae > JANNWF01. Next base: position 5,819 of record JBBSIY010000025.1, on the reverse strand, counting down.
TCGCCAGTATAGGCCAGCAGTTCATTCAGGCGGGCAATGGCGACCACGGCTAGGTCCAACTCGGCGGCAATCTCGGCGGTTGCAGAGCGCTCGCCGCTGCCGCGCTCTTGTCGATCAAGCGCTACTAAGACGCCCACAACTTCCGCGCCAGCGCGTCGAATTAAGTTCACCGATTCGCGCACCGCTGTGCCCGCAGTGACCACGTCGTCGACAATCAGCACGCGACCGCGCAGCGGCGCGCCGATTAGCTGTCCACCCTCACCGTGCGCTTTGGCTTCTTTGCGATTGAACGCCAGTGGCACATCACGCCCGCGCGCAGCAAGTTCGATGCCTACCGCGGTCGCCAGCGGCAAGCCCTCGTACGCTGGGCCGAAGAGCATATCGAAGGCGAGACCGTCAGCTGCCAGTGCATCGGCGTAGCACCCGGCGAGTTCACCCAGCGCTGCGCCCGAGTCAAATCGCCCAGCATTGAAGAAGTAGGGTGAAAGGCGGCCGGATTTTAGGGTGAATTGGCCAAAGCGCAGCACTTCACAGCGCAGGGCAAGCTCGAAAAAGCGACGTTGATAAGGCTGCACGGTCGTACCTGCACGTGACGAACGGCTATTTTGCCAGTCGCTGCGTTAGGCTGCGGGCCAAATTCGCAATAAACCACGCCATGAAGATCATCAGCTTCAACGCCAACGGTCTGCGCTCAGCCGCCAAGAAAGGATTCTTTGACTGGTTCGCCTCCCAAGATGCCGACGTCTTGTGCGTGCAGGAAACCAAGGCGCAGGCCGATCAGCTAACCGACCCCATCTTCCACCCGCCGGGCTATCAGGTATTTTTCAAAGATGCCTCGACGCGCAAAGGCTATAGCGGCGTGGCGATCTACAGCCGCTCGCCGCCGGATTCCGTCATCGCAGATCTTGGCTGGCCGGCGTTCGACGACGAAGGTCGCTACATCGAGGCGCGCTTTGGCAATCTGAGCGTAGTGTCGTTCTACGTGCCGTCGGGCTCATCCGGTGATGAGCGCCAGGCCTTCAAGTTCGTCTGTATGCAACGCTTGGCTGAGATTTTTGCCGACTGGCGCGCAAGCGGACGCGAGTATGTGCTGTGCGGTGATTGGAACATCGTGCATACGCGGCTTGATATCAAAAACTGGTCATCGAACCAGAAAAACTCCGGCTGCCTGCCGGAAGAGCGAGCGTGGCTGGGTCAACTGTTCGAAAAGGCTGGGTGGGTCGACAGCTTTCGCGCGCTGAAGCCTGACGAGGTTGCCTACACATGGTGGTCGAATCGCGGCGCGGCGCGCGCTAACGACGTGGGCTGGCGGATCGACTATCAGATCGTTACTCCGGGTCTACGGGCGCGCCTGCGCGCCTGCGCCATCGCCCGAGAGCCGCGCTTCTCCGACCATGCGCCGTACAGCGTGACTTACGCCGATTGATGTGGTGGATCGCTTGTCAGCCGGTCGCTCACTAGACCGGCGCGTATCATCAAGAGGAAAACTAAAATGCCTGGGATCGCCGCGACCGTCGTCCACAGGTAAAAATCGACGTAGCCAAGCGATTGGATCAGTGCACCCGCGGTGGTGCCGGTAATCAGTCGGCCGACGACCGATGCAGCGGCCGACAGCAAGGCAAACTGAGTGGCGGTGAACGACAGATTGCACAGCGCCGATAAGTACGCGACCACCACGACGCCGCCGATGCCGCTGGCGATATTCTCGAAGCCAATCGCAAACGCCAGCATCGCATTGCTGTGGCCGACCATCGCAAGCACAGCAAACGACAGATTGCTCAAGGCCATTAGCAGCAGGCTGAGCAGCAGCGAACGTTTCATGCCTAGCTGCACGTAAAGCGCACCGGCAATAAAAATGCCGACGAGGTAAGCAACAAATCCGAAACCCACATCGTAGGTCGCAATCTCGCTGTTGCTGTAGGCTAGATCGTCTAGCAATAGCCGCAATGTGAGCTGCCCAAGGGTGTCGCCGATCTTGTGTACCAGCACAAACAAGAGGACCAAGGCCGCGCCTCGCCGCGCGAAGAACTCAGCCATTGGCGCCCACGCTGCCAGTGCGATCTCGCGCATCCCATGCGCGGGCGGCGGCGGACGATGGCGCTCGGGTTCTCCCAGCCAAAGAGTGGCAAAAACAGCCGGCAGCGCGAATGCCGTGCAGGCGATGTAGGCGACAGTCCAGTTCCATTGACCGGCCACCAGAAGTGCAAGCGCGCCGGCAGCTACCGAGCCAATTCGCCAACCGTATTGCGACATTCCTGAGCCCGTCGCTAGCTGCTCTGGTTGTAGCGTCTCAATGCGGTACGCGTCGATGACGATATCGAAGGTGGCACCGGCAATGCCGACCAGCACCGCCGCCACAGCGACCGTGCTCAGATCCGCCGTCGGACTGGCCAAACCGAGGAATGCGACCGCACCGGCGACGGCAGCGGCGCTGAGCCACAGCCATGATCGACGTTGGCCAAAACGGCCCAGCAGCGGCAGCTGAAAACGGTCCACAGCGGGTGCCCAAAACACCTTCAGGTTGTAAACCAGAAACGCCAGCGAGAAGGCGGTGACGCTTTTTTTGTCTATCCCGTCCTGCGCCAGACGTGTCGTCAGCGTCGCCCCGAGCATGGCGTACGGGAAGCCCGACGATACGCCGAGCAGCAGCGCACCCATCGGACCGGCTTCAACGTAAGGCCGCAGCGCGGCAGGCATGCGCTCGCGCCATGCCAGTTGGTTGGGGATCATCGCGGCATGCTACAGGGTGGTGGAAGCGCTGGTTCGCGTTGGGATGTCAGGCGCCACTTGGCGGGATGTCCGCGTGCGCATAGATCGCACCAAGCACCCGCAGCCCGCGCGCGCCTGTCACCTCGGGCAAGTTGCCGGGACGCCCCGCTAACGTTTCTTGCGCCAGCCAAGCAAAGCCGATGGCCTCAACGAAGTCAGGATCGATGCCGTGATCTGCGCTGCTCTCGACCGCAACGCTGGGTAGTTCGGTTTGCAACGCTGCCATCAGCTGCCGATTGTGTACGCCGCCGCCGCAGGCGATCAGCCGCTGACAGCCCGGCAGAGTTGATCGCAAGGCGTCTGCGATAGTTCTGGCCGAGAAAGCGAGCAGAGTCGCCTGAACGTCGGCGGCAGACGGCTGCATATTTGACATGCGCGACGCCAGCCAATCGAGATGAAACAGATCGCGACCTGTGCTTTTGGGTGGCGGTAGGGCCAACCACGGTTCGTCAAGAAGGCGCTGGAACAAGTCAGTTTGCAGCGTGCCGCTGGCAGCGAATTCGCCGCCGCGATCAAAGCTCTTGCCTGTATGGCGCAGGCACCACGCATCAAGCAGGCCGTTAGCTGGCCCCGTATCAAATCCGCGCACCCCACCAGTTCGGGGCAGCAGCGTGAGGTTGGCGATGCCGCCTAGGTTAAGCACAGCGCGCTCTTCTACCGAGTTGCGCAACACCGCGGCATGGAAGGCCGGCATCAGCGGCGCGCCTTGACCACCCGCCGCGACATCGCGGCGGCGAAAGTCAGCCACCACCGTTACGCCCGAGCGTTCGGCAATCACGTTGGCATCGCCAAGCTGCAGAGTGAACGGCGCGTTGCCTTTGGGCCGATGGCGCATGGTTTGCCCATGCGAGCCGATGGCCATCACTTGGTCCGCGCGAATCTTCGCGTCATTAAGCAGCTCGCAGGCAGCGTCGGCGAAGGCCAAGCCGATGCGATGATCCAGCTCACCTAAGGCATCAAGGGTGAGGGGCGTATCGCGCTGCGAATGCGCCAAAATGAGGTCGCGCAAGTCCTGCGGATAGGCAAACGTGCGTGCCGCGACCGAGTGCGGCATGCCGCCACCAAACGTCACAAGCGCGGCATCAATGCCGTCAGCGCTGGTGCCAGAAATGAGTCCTAGAAACAGAAGATCAGGGGCCGGAAGAGCGACGCGGATCGCCAGCGGTGGCGTAGTGTTTGCCACCAGCGCGCAGGTTGAGCTGCGCCAGCAAGGGCTGCGTCTGCAAACGGAAACGTTGAAGTTCCGATTTCGGCAGCGGCTCAGGCTTCGGCATGGTCACTTTCAGCGGATCGCGATGCACGCCAGCTATGCGGAATTCGTAATGCAGATGCGGGCCGGTCGCCAAGCCAGATGAGCCGATGTAGCCGATCACATCGCCCTGCCGGACGCGGCTGCCGGTTTTGTAGCTGCCAAACCGCGACATATGTCCGTAAAGCGTGCTGACGTTGTTAGCGTGCTGCACGATTACGGTGCGGCCGTAGCCGCCCTTCCAGCCGGCAAACGTGATCTTGCCTTCGCCTGCCGACATTATCTGGGTGCCGGTGGCGGCGGCGTAATCGACGCCCTGGTGCGCTCGCGTGCGGCCTAGGATCGGGTGCTTGCGCGCGGTGGAGAAGCCTGATGTGAGACGTGCAAACTCCACCGGCATACGCAGGAAGCCCTTCTTCATAGGCCGACCGTCGGCGTCAAAATAATCCGTCCTGCCATCAGCAAACTGGTAGCGGAAGACCTGATGAGGCTTGCCCTGATTGACGAAGGTCGCGGCCAGCACATCGCCACTGCGCAAGCGCTCGCCATCGCGCCAGACCTCTTCATACACAACATCGAACCGGTCTCCGACGCGCAGGTCTTGGCTGAAATCGATGTCGTAGCTAAACGCTTTTGCTAGTTCGAGAATCGCGGTGTAGCTCATGCCGGCTGACTCGCCGGCAGCGATTAGGTTGTCGCGAATCTCGCCCGAGGCCATCAGCACGCGAGTCTGTATCGCCCGTGCCTGCGATTCTTCGCGAATGCCGGCGTCGTCCAGATGCAGCACCACGCGCTCGTTTTCGCCACGCTCAAACTGCATCGACGTCAGGTCGCCGTTCTCATCGGTTGAAAATACGAACTCGTCGCCCACCCGGATCATGCTCAAACGCGCGCGTGCGCCGGGGTGTTCCAACAGCTCGTGCAGCGTAGCGGAGGGTAGTGTCAGCGACTCAAACACCTGTCCCATCGTTTGCCCCGCTGCGATCCGCACGGTGCGCGACTGCGCGTGGTTAGCCTCTGGGCCTGTCATAGGCGCAGATGACGTGGCAAGCGGAACGCTAGGCAGGCTCAGTTCAACCGCGTTGCCCGGTGCGCTGGCCAACGTGGTCTCGACTTCAGCATCGCTCTTGCCAAAAAAGCTGATTGCGACCAGCGGCACGGTGATCGCCAAAGCGCATAGCGGAAGCCACTGCTTGGGCGCGATCCGCCGGGGCCGAACCGGTGGTTGGGTCATGGCGGCGGTGCCACGGCGCACGGCCTGTGGCGCTGAAGTGCTGATGAGGCGCTCTGGCCCCTGCGATACTGTCACGATGATTCGGCCCAGCGCGTAAAGTGACCACAAGATAAACGTAGTCAAAAGACCGCGTCAAACCTTTGTTCTCATTGGACTTTCTGACGCCTTCACTTAACTTTAATTTAACCGATAACGAACATTTGTTCAGTTTCGGTGGGAGTTTCCGCTCGTGAACACCTGTACAGAGGCGCTCGACCTGATTGGCCGCGGCGCGGAGGAAATCCTCAAGCGCGAGGAATTGAGCCTGCGTTTGGCCAATGGTCGGCCATTGCGCGTAAAAGCTGGGTTCGACCCCACCGCACCCGATCTGCACATCGGACACACGGTGCTGCTCAACAAAATGAGGCAGTTTCAGGAGTTAGGTCATCAGGTCATCTTCCTGATTGGAGACTTCACCGGAATGATTGGTGACCCGAGCGGCAAGAACGTCACTCGAAAGCCGCTTAGCCGTGAAGACGTCCTCGCCAACGCTAAGACTTACGCCGACCAGGTATACAAAGTCCTAGA
>JBBSIY010000024.1:0-19001 GCA_038257785.1 Lysobacterales bacterium | reverse complement strand
TTGAGGCGATCTCGCAGATCGTCTACGCCACCGGCCGCCAGCAGGTATGCGACGTCTGGATCGGTGGTCGCCGCAAGCTGGCTGATTTCGATCTAGTGGACTGCGACATCAACGCGTTGATGAGCAAAGCACGAGATTGGCAGGGCCGCATCGAAGCCATCCAGCGCCGCAGTACGCATGACTAAGACAGCAGGAAACGCCGACGTCAGCGAGCTGGCCAAGTTCAACAAGATGGCGGCGCGCTGGTGGGACCCAAACGGCGAATCGCGGCCTCTGCACGAGATAAATCCGGCGCGCCTCGGCTACGTCGCGGCGCGAATGCCGCTTGCCGGCGCGCGAGTGCTAGATCTTGGCTGCGGCGGGGGCTTGCTGTCTGAGGCGCTGGCTGCTGCCGGTGCCGACGTCACCGGAATTGATCTGGGTAGCGAAGTGATTGATGTCGCTCGCCTGCATCTGCTGGAGTCCGGCCTCACTGTGGACTATCGAGAATGCAGCGCCGAGCAGATGGCTGCCGAGCTTTCTGCAAGCGTGACGCCGCGGTTGTTTGATGCGATCACGTGCATGGAAATGCTTGAGCATGTGCCCGAGCCGTCCGCCATTCTAGCGGCGTGCGCACGTATGCTTAAACCAGGCGGCAAGCTATTTCTGTCGACCTTGAATCGTACGCCGCAGGCCTTCGCTGTCGCCATCGTTGGCGCGGAGTACGTTGCGCGTCTGCTGCCGCGCGGAACGCATAGCTATGCGCGTTTCATCAAGCCTTCCGAACTAGCGACATGGCTGCGAGGTGCTGGCTTTGAGCTTTGCGATATCAGCGGCCTGCAATACAACCCGATCACCCGTCGCGCTCGCGTTGGCGGCAGCGCCGCAATCAACTATTTGGCTTACGCCCAGCTGCCAACGTGAGCGTGTTTCCGTGCCGTTTGCTGCTGCTTGATCTGGACGGCACGCTGGTCGATAGCGCGCCCGATCTGCACCGCGCGGCCTGCGTGATGCGTCAGCGACGCGGCTTAGCTGATATCGCATTCGAGCCCTTCCGCAACCTTGTATCGCGCGGCGGCACCGCGATGCTGCAGAACGCGTTCGCTGAGCTTAACGCCGAGGAGGCGGCGCTTCTGCTGCCTGAGTTTCTGGCGTGCTATGCGCAATCCATCGCGAGCGAAAGCATCGTGTTTGACGGCATGCCCGAGGTTTTGGATGCGCTGAAGTCAGCAGGGACGCAGTGGGGTGTTGTTACCAATAAGCCGGAAGCGCTGGCACGCGCCCTGCTGGAGGGGCTTGGGCTATATGCACACTGCGCGGTATTGATTGGTGGCGACACGCTCAGCGTGCGTAAGCCAGACCCTGCGCCGCTGCTCGAGGCCTGCGGTCGTTTGAACGTGGCGGTGAATGAGTCGGTTTATGTCGGCGACGATCCGCGTGATGTGTTGGCGGCGCGTGCGGCGGGCATTCCCGTGATCGCCGCCGCGTGGGGCTATATCGATGCTGGCGTCGATCTGATCAGCTGGGGCGCCGACGGCATTGCTCAGGCGCCGTCTGAGCTTCTAGCTTTTGTCGAGCTTACAGCGACGAATGCCTGATCCCGCTGCACTGCAGGGGTTTGTCGACAAGTGGCTGGCGCGTGAGCCGGAAATGGCGGTGTGTGAGGTTTTCTGCTCGCCGCAGCAGCGTGAGCTATTTCGCGCCTGGGGTGCCTTGAGCGCCGAGCTGGCTGACTGCATGTTTGAGCTCGCCGATGCCAACGTGGCGCGCACCAAGCTCGCTTGGTGGGGCGATGATTTGGCCGCTGGCGTCAACGGTCGGCATCCGCTCACGCGCGCGATCTTCGCCAGTCCGGCGGCAGCCCGGACGCAGCCAGCGCAGTGGCGCGCGCTAGCGTTAGCGGCAATTGAGCGTGTCGATAGCGACAATGCGCCGCCGACGCTCGAGGCCGCGCTCACTGAATTGCTGCCCATTGCGGCGGCTGTTACCGATCTCGAAGCAGCGCTATTTCAAGTCGCCGTTAATCCCTCTGCGCAGGCGATGCACTTTCAGCTCGAACGCAGCCTGCGAGGCTGGCTCGGCGCATGGCCTGAGCGCGCACGCGTTCCACTCAACATGCGTGACGCCAGCGGCGCAGCGGACCTTAGACGTTACGCAGCGGCCTTGCTTGCGGCTTGGCCGAATGAGCCGAGCGGTAGCCTAATCACGCTGTTTCGCAGTCATCTGGGCCGCGTTCGCGCCACCAGCCTACTTAGGCACGCCGACCCCGCGCGTGCTTTGTCGCTTAGATCGTGGCGAGCCGTGTTGTTGGCCTGGCGAGCAGCGCGGCTGAGCGCGCGGTCAAGCGTCTCGGCGACCGGCAGCGATTGAAAATCGTCGGCTAGCGCCATAAATACAGATACGTGCCACAGATACAGATGTTGGGTGGAAGCGACCAACCGGGTCACTCACATCTAGGTTTCACATCTGCCAAGCTAGTCTTTAACGCCCGCGCAACCCATTCAACAATTCAACCGAGGAATGCCCGTGGCCCCACGCATTCAAGACAATACCGCGCGTTCGATGCCCGACGTTGCCAGCGATGCGCGTCCTGCCGTAGCTGGCGTGCTGGAATGGGTGGGCATGGGCAACATTGAAGTGCCGTTGAGCGTGACAGGTGTTGACCAAGCGGTGACATTCGGCAACGCCCGCGTAAACGCGTTCGTCAATCTTCAGCGGCCCGATGCACGCGGAATACATATGTCGCGGCTGTATCTGCACGTTGACCGTGCCTTGGCGGCCGAGCCGGTTAGCCCGTGCAGCTTGCGCAAGCTGCTGCGTGAGTTTTTGGACTCGCACGCTGACTTGTCTGACCGAGCAATGGTGCAGCTACGCTTTGAGCACATGCTTCGGCGACGCGCCTTGAAAAGTGACAACAGCGGCTGGCGGGCGTATCCGGTGCAGGTCAGCGCCACGATGGATCGCGGGCAGTTCGCACTGGAGCTGGGCGTTGAAGTGGTCTACTCAAGCACCTGCCCGTGCTCGGCGGCGCTTGCGCGACAGCTAATTCAAGATCGCTTTAGCGTTGATTTTGCAGGTGTCGAAAAGGTCGACGCCGCTCAGGTGCTGGCGTGGCTCGGCACGGAGGAAGGGATCGTCGCTACGCCGCACAGCCAGCGCTCGGTGGCGGAGGTGCGAATCAAGCTGGTGCCGTCATTTAAGCACCTGCCGATTGAAGCATTGATTGATCGCGTTGAGGCGGCCCTGCAGACCGTTGTGCAAACGGCCGTTAAACGTGAGGACGAGCAGGCGTTTGCGCTGCTTAACGGGCAGAACCTAATGTTTTGCGAAGACGCCGCCCGACGCGTGCAGCGTGCGCTTGATAGCGATGCGGAAATTGCAGATTTCTGGGTGCGGGCGTCGCATTTGGAGAGCTTGCATCCGCACAACGCGGTGGCGGTGGCCACCAAGGGCGTCGAGGGCGGTTACTCCGGCTCGATCAGCGACGTCGCGGGTTTTGCCTGACGGCTCTGGCTGCGGCCGCGACTCAGCCGCAGATGTGCGTTGACTGCTGCAACGCTCAGTAGGGAAAGTAGATCGGCGTCCAGTGGCCGAGCCAGGCGTTACCGTGCTGACCGACCCAGTAGCCTGCTGGTCGCATGCGATTGAGATCGCGCGTTGGCCACAGGTAGATCACATCTGCCTTAACGCGCGGATATTGATAGTCAAAGCCCCCAATCGGCCGCGACTCGATCGCCTCAATCGTCCCGGTAACAGTGATGTCGCGTCCGACTTCAAATAGGGCCGGGTCATAGAACCCGTCGCGGCAGGCGAGGAAGCGGCCGGCGGTTTCATCGGCCCGTACTGGCCGTGCGGAGTCCTGCAGCGGCTTGCCCAGCAGCTCAAAACAGCTGCGCGTTGCTTGGGTATCAACGGCAACAATCTCGCCGCCCCAGCGTACTCGGTCACCCAGTCGATTTTCAGCGCCCGCTTCGTTGGGCAGTAGAGTGGAGAACTCACCCTGCAGCGGCTTAGGGGCCGTCACGCATGCGGACAACAGCGCAGTCGTGAGCAAGGTGCATATCGCGCTCAATCCTTTCATGACGAGTTCTCCGGTAGCAGGCGGAATCGATGTAAATCGGTGCATAGCGCGGCTTCGCTCTGCGAGTCCGCATCGGCAGGAGCGTAGCGCTGCCGCACATAACGCATGCTGAGCGAGTGGATCGTGGCAGCGTTATTCGGAAAATGTGCCGCGATGCGCGCGGCGAACACCAGTGGCGGCTCGCTCGGCGGCTTGATGGCGCCGCGTTTCGCCAAGCGAAGCAGGAAGCGCGCGTAGGCACGTGCCAAAGCGTCGCGGTTGTCGCGGCTAGGGCGCAGCAATAGGCCCATCGTAATCAGCAGCGCGACGCCGGCCGCTGTGATCAACGCAATCGCTAGCTGCTGCCACTCGGCTTTCTCAATCCCGAATGGGCTCAGCAGGCGGCTTTGCTTATCGGCATCGAAGCTCAATACGATGTCGTTCCAGCCCCGGCGTACCCAGTCGGCGGCATCGAAAAGCGGTTTGCCCCAGCCACGGCTGGCGCGCCCGTCCGCACCTAGCGCATCAATGCCGTTATTGATGCGCTCGGGCGCAACCGCGCTGGTCGGATCAATGCGTACCCATCCTTTGTCCTGCAGCCACACTTCGGTCCACGCATGTGCGTCCGATTGCCGTACTACCATGTAGCTGCCCACCCGATTCTGTGAGGCGCCAAGATAGCCAGTGACCACGCGCGCAGGGATGCCGGCGCTGCGCATCATCACCGCAAACGCTGAGGCGAAATGCTCGCAGTAGCCCGCCTTGGTATTGAACAGAAAGTCGTCAACGCTGTTGCGGCCCAGCAAAAGTGGGTTGAGCGTGTAGCTGAACTCAGCGTTGAAGAGCGTCAGTGCGCGGCTGATGATCGCCTCGTCGCTATCGCCATCAGCACGCCAAGCGGCAATCAGGTCATTGGTTCGCGGGTTGTAGTCGGGGGGTAGTTCTGTGAACCAGCTCCGCAGCGTTCCGACCATGTTCGGATCGAGCCGATAGCTGGGCTGCGAGCGCAGACGCAGGCGGCTAACGGCAAGCAGCGGTTGGTCAGCGCGCAAACTTTGCTCATAGGTAAGCGTCTGGTCTTTCGCCGTCAGTATCGGTAGATCAAGCGCAAACACGTAGCGACGCTCGGTTGGCTCCTGCTCGACTTCGTACTCAATAGGCGCGCCAATTGGTTCGACAACCGGCAGATCAACATCCCGCACTCGGGCCATGCGTGACCACTGCCGCCCATCGAAGGCGCTGAGGACTGGGCCGCGCCAATACAGATCCGACTGCGGCGGCGTGTCGCCAAAAAAGCGCACTCTCATCACCGGGCTATCGTCGAGATACAGGCTGCTGATGTCGCCAGGCGACATCTCGTCCGATAGCCCGGTGCGCGCCTCGTCGCTGTTTTGCGGCAGCGCCCAGAGTGGATTCGCTAGGCGCGGAAATAAGAAAAAGGCGACGATGGCCAAGGGCAACGAAAACGCAGCCAGCTTGCCAATGCGCGCGAAGCGTCCGCGCAGTTCGAGTTTGGACGCCGCAGCGTGGTTGGGGGTTTCGACTTCCGCCATGCGCGCCATCGACGCCAAGGCGAGCAGGGTGGCAACCAGAGCCATGAACAGAATCAGCGGGCCGCGATCCTGCAAAAACGCGGCGAGAATGGCGAACAGCGAAAAACTCAAAATCGCGCGTCCATCGCGCACAGTGCGCAACTCAAGCAGCTTGAGCAACAGCATGATGGCCAGCAGCGCAGCCGCCGTATCGCGGCCGAAGCCGCCGCCAAATCCGACGCCAAATTCGACCATTAGGTAGGCTGTCATTCCCAGGGTCAGCGGAATCCGAATCAGCGCGCCTACGGACCATGAGCGCCATAGCGCAACACTTGCGATGCTCAGCAGCACCAGCAGTGCGCCGCTGACCCACCTCGGCAGCACCGTGGAGAGCGGCAAGATGGCGGCGGCAGCGGTCGCCAGGCAGGCCAATGTACTGGCGCGATCAAGCGCGGCGCTGGCGGGCCTTGTTTTCATTCGCGACTAGCCATGCGTTTGCTCCGCGCGTGTCGCGCCCGGTAGTTCAAACAGCGCAAGCGCTCGTAGGCCGGCGTCCAGATGCGCACTTCCACGCCCGGGGCCGATGGTTTGGCCGGGCAAGCGCAACTCACTGCGGCAGCCTTGGCGTTCGGCATCGACGAGCCAGCGCGCTAGGCGGCTGACGCGATGTTCGTAGGGTAAGCCGCCGAGGAGCTGCCAATCGAGCAGCGCATCGCGGCCGGCGGGCGACTCGAATTCCTTTACCAAGGTATGGCCGTGCTGGGCGCTGCGCTTCCACGCGATGGTGCGCAAAGGGTCACCGGCGCGGTAGTCGCGCAACCCGTGCACATCTTCCTCAGGCCCGCGCAAGCGGCGCATTTGGCCGTCGTCGCCGGCGATTGGGAGTGCCGGAGCGTTAGCTTCGAGCGCCGGATAGACGAGCACCTGATCGTCGGGGTGCAGCCAGCTCCAGCACACGAACATGCCGAGCGGTCGTCGCATGGATAGTTCGATACGCCCGATCTTCAACCAGCCGCGCCGCTCGGTAGCAATCGTCAGGCTGACATAGGTGGCAATCCCCGCGCCCAGGCTGAAGCTAGTGATGTCGTCCCCTCTGCGCAGCACGAGTCCATCTCTCTGGCGCGGTTGGACCGCATCAAAACGCAGGCGCAGCGGCAGCGGTGCGCCTGCGTGAACCGCCGCGCCGCCGACCTCAAGCAAGCGCACGCCGCGCATGGCAAGGAAGCCCAGCAGCAGCCCGCTATGGGCGACTGAGGCCAACAGAAAGCACAGGATAAGTGCGGGATTGTTGTTGTAATTCAGCGCGCCCAGCGTCATCACCCCCAAGAACACGCCGAAGAACACGCCGAACCGCGTCGGCACCACGTAGATGCGCTGACGGGTGAGCGTGATCGGCAGGCGTTCGGTTTTCTTTAGCCGCGTTAGCGCCGGAAGACGCCGTTCGGCGACTGCTAGCAGGCGTTCCCACGTACTGATGACCGCGTTGAACATAAGGCGTTTACGGCACCGGCACAGATTCGAGGATGCGTTTGGCCAAGGCATGGCGATCAGCACGCTCGCCGGCTGGTACCAGTCGATGTGCCGCGACTTCGGCAAAAACTGCCTGCACCGACTCCGGCAGTACGAACTCACCACCGCGCAATAGCGTTAGCGCACGCGCGGCTCGCAGTAGCGCAAGCCCGGCGCGCGGCGAGAGTCCAACGCGAACCTGCGTATCGGCGCGACTGGCCGCAATCAGCGCCTGCACGTAGCCAATCAGCGCTTCGCTTGCATGAACCTTGGTGACTGCTGCGCGCAGCGCAAGCACGTCATCGGAGGTCAACATCGTGCGCGCAGCGGCAATCAGGCGCTGACGATCCTCGCCCGCCAGCATTTGACGCTCGGAGGCGGCATCCGGATAGCCGAGTGCGATGCGCAGCAGAAAGCGATCCAGCTGCGAGTCGGGCAGCGGGAATGTGCCGGCCAGATCGACTGGGTTTTGCGTGGCAATGACAAAAAACGGTGCCGGCAGTGCGTGACATTGGCCATCGATAGTGACCTGGTTTTCGGCCATCGCCTCCAGCAGCGCGCTCTGCGTGCGCGGCGGCGCGCGATTGATTTCGTCGGCGAGCAGCAGCTGGGTGAATATCGGTCCCGGATGAAAGCGGAACTGGTGCGAATCTTGTTCGTAAATCGACACGCCTAGAATGTCAGAGGGCAGTAGGTCGGCGGTGAACTGGCTGCGTTGAAAGGCCAGCCCTAGCGTGGCCGCGAACGCGCGCGCTAACGTGGTCTTGCCAAGACCGGGCAGGTCCTCAATCAGCAAGTGCCCACCTGCCAGCAGGGCGACAAACGCCAGCTCCACTTCACGTGGCTTGCCCAGGACGAGATCATTGACCTGCGCGATGGCTGCGGCCAGTGAGTTTCGCTGAACCTGCGGTAGCATCGAAGCGTGTTCAACAGCTGCCGGCATCGGAGAGTTTCCTTGTTTGGAATCCATAGGTCTGGAGGCCATCGTAATCGTAGGACACAGTCTAGCCGCGCTGAAGTGAGTGCCGCATCGCGATGAGGCAGACGCTATGAGTCAGAGCAAGGGCTCGATGGTGGCGCGCGCATTCGGCGGCGTGCTGCTTTCCGGCGTTTGCCTGAAGGTTTGGATCACCGCGAACTTGCCGCTGTTCGGCGACGAGGCCTTCTACTGGCTCGAAAGCCGCCATCTCGCGCCGGCGTACGACGACGTACCTGGGCTAACGCCGTGGCTGATCTATCTCGGCACATTGATAGGCGGCAATGTCGAATGGGCGGTGCGGCTGCCGTTTGTGCTGCTGTCGCTGCTAACCCTGGCGCTGATTGTTCGCACCGCCGCGTCGCTTGGAACGTCCCGCGATGGCTGGTTGGCGGGTCTGTTGGCCCTACTGCTGCCGCTGTTTGCGGTGAACGGACTGCTCGCCATTCCCGACGTGCCGCTGACGTTTGCGATTGTGCTTTGCGTCGAGGCGCTGCGGCGGCTCGCCTTGGGGCAGCGCTTTGGCGCATGGCTATTGGCGATGGGTCTGTGTCTTGGTTGGCTGAGTCACTATCGTTTCGCGGTGCCGTTCCTAGCGGTGGGCGGATGGCTGCTGCTTCATCCGCTTGGTCGCGAGCAGCTCAAGAAGCGGGGGCTTTGGGTGGGAGGTGTGCTGGGAACTGCAGCGGGTCTCGCGCCCTTGCTGTGGCATCAATTTGCTGAGGCCGGCAGTGGTTTCGCTTTTCAGTTTCTGGATCGTCATCCATGGCAGTTTCAGCCGATTGGGCTGGCTGATGTGCTGCTGCAGGCCGCAGTCGCGACGCCTTTGCTGTTTGTTCTGGGTTGCATGGCACTTTGGCGCGGCGCGTGGAATCGACAGCGCGCCGATATCTGCATCGTCAGCGGCGCTGGCATCAGCATCTTGGCAGCCTATCTGCTGCTGGCTCCGTTTGTAGACGCCGAGCGCAGTCGCCAGCACTGGCCGATGCCGGCTGTGTTGATTGCGATGATGCTAGTGCCGCAGCTCGTGCGGTATGCCGATGCACGCTGGCGCTGGGTTCTACGTGGCGGTGTAGCGCTGTCCGCTGCGGTCCTGGGCGCGGCAATGGTTTGCATACTCGCATTAGCGCATACGCCGGCGCGGCTCGCTGACGGTCCTCTCTATCTTCACGGGTTCACCGGTTGGCGAGAGGCAGGTGAGCAGGCGGCACTTACCCTCGCTACGCTGCCTGCCGATACGGTCGTGGTCGCGGATCATTTCACCCTCGCCGCCGAGATCGCGTTTGCGCTAGACGGTCGTAGGGTGTTTAGCCTCGATCACGTCATCAACGACAAGCACGGGCGGAAGGGTGTGCTGGCCCGCATGCAGCGGGATCAGCGTGCGCTCAATAAAATCGCAGCGGGTCGGCCAATCCTGCTGATCGCGGAGGAAAGTGCGACGCGTGGGCGCCAGCGGCCTGCTTGGTTTCGTCAGCTTTGCGCGCGGTTTGCGCATGCCCAATCGATATTTGAGGTCAATGTTGACCACGGTCGAAAGCGCCTGTTCGGGTTTTTTCAGGCGGCTGAAGGCGATCAGGCTAGCGACGAAGCAGCGTGCGTTCCGCCCGCGTTTGGCTACCTAGGGTCACCGGTGGCGGGCTCGCGCTGGACGGGCAGCATCAAGCTTGAGGGCTGGGCGATACGTGATCGAGTTGGGCTAGTTGCTGTTCGCGTCCTGCTCGGGGGGCGACTCATAGGCATTCTTGACGATGTCAGCTCGCCATCGGTGCAGGAGGTGTTTACAGGCTCCGACGATCCACGGCACCCGGACGTCGGCTTTGTTGATCAGCTGAGCAGTGACCTGCCGGCGGGTCACTACTGGTTGGAAATAGAAACCGAAGGCAATGACGGTCTGCGATCCATCGTTGCGTCAACGCGGATCTACTGGCAGCCGGCGAAATGAAGTTCTCCCTTTAGGGAATAGCAAAGCCCGCGCGCCTCAGCAGCATGGCCGTGGCTATCAAGGGCAGACCAATCAGTGCTGTCGGGTCGCTGCTCGCGATGCGCTCAAAAAGCGCGACGCCTAAGCCCTCTGATCGAAAACTGCCGGCGCAGTCGAGCGGCTGATCGCAGTCCACGTAGCGCGTAATCTCGTCGGCGCTCAGCGTGCGAAATTGGACTGTCGTAGTGTCGAGAGCCTGATGCGCTTGGCCATCGCTCGCCATCACGCAGACCGCCGTATGAAAATGCACCGATTGGCCGCTGAAGGCGGTCAGCTGCTCGACTGCGCGGATCACACTGCCCGGCTTACCGAGCACGCGCCCGTCCCAGTCGGCGACTTGATCTGAGCCGATCACGCAGGCGTCGGGACGCAGTGCGGCGATCGCAGTCGCCTTCGCCATAGCAAGGCGTGTAGCGCATTCAGACGGCGACTCGCCTTTTATATAGTCTTCGATGACCGCTGGGCGCATGACTTCAAACGGCAGTTGCAACCTACCTAGCAGCTCCGCTCGATAGCGTGACGTCGAGGCTAGAACGAGGGGCGGCAGGCTCAATGAAGATCGCTCAGTGATCATCGCGCGAATCAGGGCTGGCACCCGAACGGCGCAGTGAAGCGGGTTCACGTGCCTGCTGTTCAACAGCGGCGCGAGTCACTTCGGCAAGCTCAGCGCCAGCGTGTTCAAGCAGCCCGAGGCGGGATTCGATCTGCGCGCGCGAGCGGTCCATAGCGGTTACTGCCGATTGCAGTTCCTCCAGTGACGCCGTCTGCGCGTTCTTGGCAATCCACAGGCGATGCTCGAGCAGATTGCGCAGCGCCTGCTGCACCGGCGCCTCCGCGTCCAACGAGGCCTGCGCGACGGCGGCGATGTCGGATGGCACGCGTTGGACGACTGATTTCATTGCGGTCATGCGAATACGGGTGGCCTGTAGCGCCTTCTCTAAAGCGTCAGCACCGTCCAGAAGCTGCTCAAGCAGATCGGTGCGGCGACGCAGTTTGCGCTGCAAAAGCCAGACGGCAATGACCCCGACGGCCAGCCCAGCACACACATATACGAGGTAGTCAGTGGAATAAAACACGCTTATAAGGATGCCTCAATCAGCGTTGATTGGGAGCGCGAGTCTGCGCCAAGCAGCGTCTTCGGTAAATCAACGCGCCTGCTGTCAGCACGATGTGCATTGACCAGAACGCAACCAAAGCCCTATCAGTGCCGGCTTATGTCAGTCGGCCTGCCAGAGTCCATCGATGTTTGGCGCGCGGCAGGCGGCAGACGCATCTACGAAGGTCAAGTGGGTTTGGCGAGCTTAAAGCGCTTGTTGCCCAGTTTGACTGACGGCGAAAGTAACTGTTCGTTCCGCCTTGCGTTTGAGCGCGATGCGTCTGGGCAAGCCCTAGTGCAGCTCACCGCATCGACCCAACTGCCGTTGCAGTGCCAGCGCACGCTTGAGCGCTTTTTGCTGCCGGTAGAGGTAAATCAAACGCTGGGTTTGATCCGCAATGAGGCCGATGAGGCAGCATTGCTGCCCGAAGTCGAGCCAGTGCTGGTGCCTGACAACGGCATGATGCGGCTGCTAGACCTGATTGAAGATGAGTTGATTTTGGCAGTTCCTGTTTTGCCGGTAAGTCCCGGCACGGATCCGCTGGATCATGTGGAAGAAGTTGATGAGGCGGAAGAGGCAGGCGCAAGCCGTCCTAATCCGTTCGCTGTGCTGGCATCGTTAAAGCCTTCGCGGCAGTAGAGCAAAAGAGTTGAAGCCGGCCGTTGGCCGGGTTTCATTCGGTAGGTAGCCATTTTCGGATGGTGCTTTGCCGATTTTGAAGTCACGTTTGGAGCATAGTCATGGCTGTACAGAAATCCCGCGTTACCCCGTCCCGTCGTGGCCAGCGTCGTTCGCACGACGCGCTGTCGGCCAAACAGCTGTCTACCGACCCGACGTCGGGCGAGACGCACATCCGCCACCACGTCACCAAAGACGGCTACTACCGCGGCAAGAAGGTCATCGCGACCCGCGGCGTGGCGTCGGATCAAGAGTAGTTTTGGCGCGGGCGGCCTTCGCGCCGTCTGCCCAATCTAGCGCGGCGAGAAAAGCAGCGGGCAATGCCCGCTGTCTGCGTTGGCGGAATAGGCCCAGGTCTTTGGGCTGAAAAGCTGGCAGCCGCGGCGACAATCGCGCATTCTGCCCACCTACGTTTGTGACCGGCCCGCGCCAGTGGCTTTGCAGCACGTCGCGATCAACCTGTCCGCTGCCCACGGAGCCCCGATGTCGACCACGCCTTCCGCCCGCATCATTGGCACCGGTAGCTATTTGCCAGAGCGCGTGCTGACAAATGAAGAGCTGGCGCGCAGCGTTGATACCAGCGATGAGTGGATTCGTGATCGCACCGGCATATGTCAGCGCCATGTCGTCGCCGAGGGGCAAACCACGGGAGATCTCGCGTATGAAGCGTCGCTGCGCGCCTTGGCGGCGGCCGGCGTCAATGCCAGCGAGATCGATCTGATCGTGCTCGGGACCACCACGCCCGACCTAGTGTTTCCATCAACGGCGTGCCTACTGCAGCACCGGTTGGGCGCCAACGGCTGCACTGCGTTTGACGTCAATGCTGCCTGCTCAGGCTTTATGTATGCGCTCGGCGTGGCCGATAAGTTCATTCGCTCCGGCAGCGTGCGAACCGCTCTGGTGGTGGGGGCTGAAACGCTCACTCGCTTGCTCGATTGGGATGATCGAAACACCTGCGTGCTGTTCGGTGATGGCGCTGGTGCGGTAGTGCTGCGTGCCGATAGCGAGCCCGGCATTCTCTCGACCCATCTACACGCTGACGGCGGTTTCAAGCACTTGCTGTACACGCCAGTCGGCGTTTCGTCCGGCTTTACCGACGAAAAGAATCACGGCTTGCGGGTGCTAATGGCCGGCAGCGAAGTGTTCAAAGTGGCGGTCAAGACGCTGGACGCGGTGGTTGAAGAAACGCTGGCCGCCAATTCGTTGGACAAATCGGACATCGATTGGCTGATTCCACATCAGGCAAATTTGCGCATCATCACCGCCACCGCCAAGCGTCTCGCTATGCCGATGGATCGCGTCATTGTCACCGTCGATAAACACGGCAACACGTCAGCCGCCTCGGTGCCGCTGGCGCTTGATGCGGCCGTGCAGTCTGGCCGAGTGAAACGCGGTGAGCTGCTGTTGCTTGAGGCGTTCGGCGGCGGATTTACCTGGGGCTCGGCACTGATTCGGTACTGAGTCTGGCCTTACCCGCACAGCGGTAATTGATGAAAGCGACCAATACGGCAACGTACAGACGCTCGGACGAGCCATTCACTTATGATCGCCGCCCTATTCATCTCGAGAACAGATTGAGCCGATGATCGACTCCCGTTTCGCCTGTGTGTTTCCCGGTCAGGGGTCGCAATCGCCGTCGATGCTGGCCGACCTAGCCGCCGCGTTCCCGCTGGTTGAACAAACCTTCGCCGAGGCCTCGGAGGGCGCGGGCGTTGACTTATGGTCCATTTGCAGCGCTGCGGACGACGCGCGACTCAATCAAACCGAGTTCACCCAGCCGGTTCTGTTGGCCGGCGGGGTTGCGGTTTGGCGGCTCTGGCAAGCGCAAGGTGGATGTACACCCGCGCAGCTTGCTGGCCACAGCTTGGGTGAGTATTCGGCCTTGGTCGCAGCGAGTGTGCTGTCACTCAGCGATGCAGCGCGGCTTGTGCGTGAGCGTGGACGTCTGATGCAGGACGCGGTGCCGGCGGGCGAGGGCGCGATGGCGGCTGTGCTTGGGGCAGAAGATGAACTGGTCGCTGAGGTGTGTGCTGCCGTTGCCGGGGCTGATGTGGTGGTCCCGGCCAATTACAACTCGCCTGGTCAGATTGTGATCGGCGGCAGCTCCGCGGCCGTTGATCGCGCACTCGCTGAGCTTGCAGCGCGCGGCGTGCGCAAAACCGTCAAGCTTCCGGTCAGCGTGCCTTCGCATACGCCGCTGATGCGCGATGCTGCTGAAAAGCTCGGCGAGGTGATGGCCTCGCTCAGCTGGTCGTTACCCTCAATTCCAGTCGTTCAGAACGTCGAGGCTCGCTCGTACGACTCGGTCGCTGCGATTCGAACAGCGCTGCAGCGACAGTTATATCTACCAGTACGCTGGGCCGAATGCGTCCTTGCACTGGCAGGCGGCGGGGCTGACCGCATTGCTGAGTGTGGCCCCGGCAAGGTGTTGACCGGACTTGCGAAGCGTATTGATAAAGGCATCGATGCGCGCGCCCTTGGCTCGACTGCCGATTTAGACGCCGCGCTGGCGGCATGGAGTTCCAAATGAATCCGCTAAAGCCGCTCGTTGGCGAGGTTGTGCTGGTGACTGGTGCCAGTCGCGGCATCGGTGCCGCGATCGCCGATGAGCTCGCCGAGCACGGTGCGCGCGTCATTGGCACCGCCACGAGCGAGTCGGGTGCCGCGGCCATTTCGGCGCGCATGGCCGCTGCGGGCGGTGAGGGTCGCGTGCTGGACGTCACGCATTCGGCATCGGTTGATGCGCTGATTGAGGCGATTAACAAGGATCACGGCGGCGTGTCGATCCTCGTCAATAATGCCGGTATAACCCGTGATCAACTGCTGATGCGGATGAAGGAGGATGACTGGCAGACCATCATCGACACCAACCTGTCCAGCGTCTACCGCACGTCGCGCGCAGTGCTGCGCGGAATGATGAAGGCGCGTCGCGGGCGGATTATCAGCATCGCATCGGTGATTGGGTTGACTGGCAATCCCGGGCAGGCGAACTACGCGGCGGCGAAGGCCGGGATCATTGGCTTTTCGAAATCGCTGGCGCAGGAAATCGGCAGTCGCGGAATTACCGTCAACGTTGTCGCGCCCGGCTTTATCGACACCGATATGACGCGAGCAATGCCTGATGCGGCGCGCGAAACGCTGCTGCAGCGCATCGCGCTCGCGCGTCTGGGCGAGCCGGCAGATATTGCCCGCGCTGTGGCGTTTTTGGCGGGTCCGGCGGCGAGCTACATCACCGGCGAAACCCTGCACGTCAACGGCGGGATGTATATGCCGTGACGCCATCGGCTGGAATCGTTACCCGCTGGTGAAGATTTGCCACTAAACTAGGCCCCGGTTCGCGGGCGCGGATCGGGTCCGCGCGACATGCGACGGTACATTGCTAAGCGGACGCCGACGCGCCGCCTGTTTTTTAACTGAAGTTTCTCAACTCAAGTTTCGGGAGGAAACCACCCCAATGAGCACCATCGAAGAACGCGTCAAAAAAATCGTCATCGAACAGCTCGGCGTGAAAGAAGACGAAGTCACCCCCAACGCCAATTTCGTTGACGATCTGGGTGCCGACTCCCTCGACACCGTTGAGCTGGTCATGGCGCTTGAAGAAGAGTTCGAGTGCGAAATTCCCGACGAAGAAGCCGAGAAGATCACCAGCGTGCAGCAGGCGATCGATTACGTGAAGGCGCACGTCAAGAGCTAAACCGGGTCGATACCCAGGGTTAGCCGGGGCCGCTCTTATGCGGCCCCGAACGTTTCTACGGTTTGATCAGTACCCTGCCGGATGGACGTGTGCCGTATGTGCAGGCTTGGCATACGCAGGTCGTCCGGCCACTAGTTGAGAGGAAATCCCGATGAGCAAGCGCCGCGTCGTCGTCACCGGCCTCGGCATTATTTCGCCGGTCGGCAATACCATTGCCAGCGCGTGGGATTCGATCATCAACGGGCGCTCGGGCATCGGCCCGATCACCCTGTTTGACGCCAGCGGTTTTGCCACGCGCATCGCCGGGCAGGTCAAGGATTTTGATCCGACGCAGTGGGTGACGCCGAAAGATGCGAAAAAAATGGATGAGTTCATCCATTACGGCGTAGCGGCTGCGCAGATGGCGATTGCAGACGCCAATTTGACGATCGATGAGTCGAATGCTGAGCGTATCGGTATCGTCGTTGGCTCAGGCATTGGCGGCATCCTCGGCATCGAAGAGCAGACCGGTCGATATCTGGAAGGCGGCGCGCGGCGGATCTCGCCGTTCTACATTCCGAGCACGATCATCAACATGCTGCCGGGACAGATCAGCATTTTGAATGGCATTAAAGGGCCGAATTTTTCTGCGGTTTCGGCGTGTGCCAGCGCCAACCACTCGATCGGCACCGCGATGCGTTTGATTCAGTACGGCGACGCCGACGTAATGCTTGCCGGCGGAGCCGAGCGCGGCTCCTCGCCGACATCGGTGGGCGGTTTCTGCTCAATGAAGGCCATGTCTACTCGCAACGATGAGCCGCTGCGCGCGTCGCGACCGTGGGACGCCGAGCGCGATGGCTTCGTGCTCGGCGATGGTGCGGGCATTCTCGTGCTCGAAGAGTACGAATCAGCTAAGGCGCGCGGCGCACGCATTTACTGTGAACTGGCCGGTTTCGGCGCCAGCTCCGACGCGTATCACATGACCGCTCCTAGCGAGAACGGTGAAGGGCCAGCGCGCTGCATGGTGATGGCGATGAAAGACGCTGGCGTCAATGCGGATGAGGTCGGCTATCTCAACGCGCACGGCACCTCGACACCGCTTGGCGACCTTGCCGAAACCCACGCGATGAAGCGAGCTCTGGGTGATCACGCCTACAAGACGATGGTCAGCTCGACCAAGTCAATGACCGGGCACCTGCTGGGTGCGGCGGGTGGTGTGGAGGCGGTTTTCACGATTCTCGCCCTGCATCACGCAGTAATTCCGCCGACCATCAACCTCGACGTCCCCGGCGAGGGATGTGACCTCGACTATGTGCCGAACGTTGCTCGTCAGCAGGCGATCAACGTCGCGGTATCCAACGGCTTCGGCTTCGGCGGCACCAACGGTACGTTGGTATTTCGCAAGATCTAGCCTAGGTTAGGGCGGCATCCATGAAGCTAAGGCGCTGGTTGCTGCCTATCGCTGCTCTAAGGCTCGTCATTGCGAGGCCGGCTTCCGTGGCCGTGGCAATCCATAGACCCTCGCAGGAGCTCGCTTTCAACGAAGTGCCTTGCACGCCGTGGATTGCCACGCCGCCTGCGGCGGCTTGCAATGACGATGCGGGGGAAGTTGGTTCACGGTACCGCCGACCGATTTGTTGGAAACACAAGTCTCGCAATGACGATTCATTGGAGCATGGCTCATTGCATCGCTCTAGATGCTTTGGAATTACAGCCCGCGCGACATCGTGCTGATTCGCGAGCTGCAAGCGCTGCCCGATCTGTTGGCGCTGCAGGCCAGTGCGCCAAACCGGTTTCCGCTGCTGCTTGAAAGCGCAGCGGTCTCCCTACAAGCCGACGGTACGCCCCGCGCGCGCTACGACTTTCTGTTTGCCAGTACCGGCAGCGGGCTGCGGCTGAATTCTGCCGGCGTACTTGATCAATTTGATGGTGAGGCGTTGGCAGGCGGCTTTCTCGACGCGCTTGATCGTCAGTTTGCCGCAGCGCATGCGATCTCGTCCGAACAGCCAGACGGCCTGCCGTTTGCGGGCGGGTGGGCGCTGTATTTGGGCTATGAATTAGCTGGTGAAGTGGAGCCTAGCCTTCGGCTGCCGGCCGGCCCGGCCGGAATTCCGACCGCGCTAGCCTTCCGCTGCCCGTCCGCCGTCATCATTGATCGACGCGACATGCGCGCCTTCGTGGTGGCTGAGGATGGCTTTGCTGCCGTGTTCGCCGATGTCTGCGCCGCAGTGGCAGCTCCTGTCGCGCCAATCGATGCGCCAATGCAGCACGCGGCAATACTGGAGGAGCCCGCCGAGCGATTCATCGACGGCGCGCAGCGCGTAGTCGACTACCTTGCGGCGGGCGATGTATTCCAAGTCAACCTGTCGCGCCAATGGACCGCCTCGTTCGAGCAGGCACCGCCAGCTGCAGCGCTCTACACGCACCTGCGGACCAGCAATCCGGCGCCGTTTTGCGGCTTGTTGATGGGCGACGACTGGTCCCTACTGAGCTCGTCGCCGGAACGACTAGTGAGTCGCCGCGGTGATCGAATCGAGACCCGACCGATAGCCGGAACACGACCGCGAACGGCGGGTGACGACGATGCCGAACGCATTCGCGAGCTAGTCGATCATCCGAAAGAGCGCGCCGAGCACATTATGCTGATCGATTTGGAGCGCAATGATCTGGGGCGCGTTTGCCAAACCGGCAGCGTGCGTGTCGAGGCGCTTATGGAGGTCGAAAGCTATGCCCATGTCCACCACATCGAATCCACCGTTAGCGGTATCGCCAAGCCAGATCTGACGCCCGGCGCGCTAATTCGCGCGGTGTTTCCGGGCGGCACAATTACCGGCTGCCCAAAGGTGCGCTGCATGCAGATCATCGCTGAGCTGGAGGGCAGTGGTCGCGGGCCCTATACCGGCGCGATAGGCTGGTTGGATCGCAGTGGTGATCTCGATCTGAATATTTTGATTCGCAGCGCCTGGCTGCAGGGCAATCAGCTCACCATGCGTGCCGGCGCCGGTATCGTCATTGATTCCGAGCCGGCGCTGGAGCTTGCTGAAACCCGCGCCAAGGCGCGCGGGCTGCTGCGCGCTGTGGGCGCACATGACTGAGGCCGGTGCGACCGGGTCTGCGCACTTGCCGGCGCTGATCGACGGTGCGCCGGCAAGTGGCTTGCCGCTGGACGATCGCGGACTGGCCTATGGCGACGGCGTGTTCGAGACCATCCTCGTGTATCGCGGTCAACCTGTGTGGTGGAGCGAGCATCTGCAGCGACTGCGGCGCGGAGCAGCTGTGCTGGGAATTGAGTCGCCGAGTGACGAAGCTTGGGAGCAGGACTTCGCTCAGCTATCAAGTGCCACTAGCGAGCCGCGCTGGATTATTAAGCTGATGTTGACCCGCGGCAGCGGTGGACGGGGCTACATGCCGTCGCCGATGAGTCAGGCGAGGCGAATTGCGCTGCGGTTGCCCGCGCCGCGCGGCACTACTCAAGCGCATGCCACTGGCATTGCCGTGCGGTGGTGTTCGACACGA